>NZ_CAWUGZ010000114.1:0-2051 GCF_963921845.1 Commensalibacter sp. Nvir
GTCTTAAAAGGCTTTTATAAATTAATAATTTGAGGCGGAGGAATATATTTGGCGAGGTTTACAGTATTTAGCTTGTAGGACTTGGTCTTCACCAGCTTAAACTTCTTTTGGCAGTGGCGGAATAGTGTTAGGTGCCTGTCAAGGGTGATACACTATGCTCTTTGGTGGCCTATTTGTTTTGGCCTCTACCCTATATATCTTAGGAAGGGAGCGTTTATTCTTCTGGAAGGAATTATACAGTCGGCCTTCTTGCGATTAACTGTAATATTAAATCCTTCCAGTTTCTTTGTGATTTCTTCACAAAACTCCTCCACCTTCCGCAGAGCTCTCGTTGCGTTTGAGAAGCTACTGTAAATTGCAATGACATTTGCATATACCGCTACAGTAGATTTGTTATACTTTGCTCTAACAGTTTCAGTCGTGGACACTTAATAGTATTGGAGATAGCACAGACCCTTGGGGGACACCGTAGGTGATTGGCACATCTCCGGATAGCGTATTCCCAACTCTTACTCTAATTTGAATAAAGCAGAAACTTAATATTTGGCACAAAACTAATTTCGAAGACTAAATGAAATAGTATATGTGGGATGGGGTCGGTTAGCGATACTGCGGTGGTTTCCATAGAAATTCATTCATTTTCAATTAGTTTTTTGGGAATGATGCACATCTTTGGGAATGATGCAGTCGATAATTAAAACGATAATCAAATTGTCTTTTGAGCAAAAATAAAATAAACGTTTTATTTGTTCTTTGTGAACACTCACGATATGACATATGAAAGCTATCTATTTATATTTTATTGGTTCATCAATTTTTCAATTGTAAATAATGTAAGGTATTTTATTTTAATTTGTTTGTTTTTTTAAATGATAACGTAACATTTTATCTTAATAATCCACTCTAGACTTCCTATCATTGTTGTAGCTGAGATTTGTTTTATTTTTGTTACAAAGGGACCTATCGAGAAAGCCCGCTGCGATACAAGATGTTATTGTAGTCTTTTCGCCCCGAGGTGTCATATCACGGTTGGACTAGCCTATTGCAGCTACATATTGTTACCTTGGCACCCCTCGAACATCAACTCAAAAAGCCATCCACACAAGACTTTGTAAACCATAAAAGAAATGTTATGCTCAAGAGTTTTATTGTAGTTATTGAAACAAACATAATACTCTTGACTTGATTCTTAATACGATTGATTCCAGTTTGAGTGTATGAGCGTGGTAACAGACTGCTGGATATATCGCAATAATGAGAATTCCCTTGAGAAGTTATAGACAAAATGTATTTTTAACATTTTCTTTTTTATTAATTGCTCAAATAGTTCGATAAAAAATTACGGCATGAGGAATATAAAAAAAAACTGTAATATATTACAAATAGCTCTAACAAAAATGCCGAATAGTAAAATATATATTAACATCTTATTGCCTACATCTGTCGCCTCGCATTGGTTACGTGCTGGTAAATAGAAAAAAGTCGCTAAATTTCAGTATAATAAAATTCAAGTGATGAAAGTTGATCATTGGTAATCCATGGCCTGACAACTCTCTCATTAGAGAAATCATAAACGTATGGTGGGACATGAGAAAAAAATCAGTAAGTGTGGTCTTTGTCTGGGTTCCATCCCATAGTGGCATAATGGGTAATGAAAAAGCAGACCAAGCTGCTCATTTAGCGAGAAAGGGAGAGCTACCAAGCATAACAACAATAAATGACATCACCGTTGAAGATTGGATCCATGAAGCAAGAAAAAAGCTATTAAAAAATTGGGAAAGTCAATGGAAAATACAACGAGCCAAACTAGCCGAAATAAAAACCGCGTGCAACACATGGACCACAAGCTTCAGAAGGTCGAGAAGAGAAGAAATAATATTGTGCCGGATGCGAATCGGACACTGCCTTTTCACAAACGGATACCTACTTAGAGGTCTCGAAGCGCCAACCTGCGAAAACTGTGACAATACACCTCAATCAGTCAAGCATTTACTATTAGAGTGCCCCCTATATAAGAAAGAGAGACAAAAACTAAAGCTTTCGACAACATT
>NZ_CAWUGZ010000115.1:0-9474 GCF_963921845.1 Commensalibacter sp. Nvir
ATTAAAACAAGTTAATTGCTCTTTCAGACCAAAACATATTATTTTTTTAGCAGGAGAGCCCCATACGCCAGGGGTTGTTTATCGATGCCATCGTAATGCACAAGCCTGCCTCATGGCTGGACACGTTGCCAAAATTATTGATATTAAAACGATCAACGTTGATGACATCCTATGGGCAGACATTATAATTTTTTGGCGGGTTGAGTATAGTACACATATTGCTACTATTATCGAAATTGCTAGAAAAAATCACACGTTAACTGCATTTGATGCAGACGATATTATTTTTAAAATACATTATGCCAGTATTGAAATTATAGATGGTATACGTACGATAGGATCTACCGAAGCAGAAACTTCTAGGACTTTTGGTAATATGAGGCAAACATTGCTTCGTACGGATTTTGCCATTGCTACAACTCAAGAAATGAGGATGCATATGGCACAAGAGCTTATTCCCAAACACGCAGGACCCCTTATTTTTATTCTTCCAAATGTATTTGACGATCGGTGCGTAAAATTGTCTCGACTTCATAGTCGATTAAAACAAAACCTTAAAGAAGATCGTTTTGTAAGAATAGGTTACGCTTCGGGAACGCGTACCCATCAGAAAGATTTTGCTATACTTGTACCCGCATTAATCAATATTTTTCAAAAAAGACCTCAAGTTAAATTGGTTTTGTTTAGAGAGCCTGAAAGTCAACAGCCCATTTTGCAAATGAACGAGTTTCCAGAACTCAATGACTTCCAAGATCGTATTGAATGGCGAAACACTGTTACTCTTGAACAATTGCCTACAGAATTAGCGAGATTTGATATCTCAGTTGCTCCTTTAGAAGAAAATAATGTATTTTGCAACGCCAAAAGCGAGCTGAAATATTTTGAAGCTTCTTTGGCTAACGTTTGCTCCGTCTTATCTGCCACAGAGCCCATGAAACGTTGTGTTCAACCAGGAATAACAGGATTTCTAGCCACCAATCCTGAAAAATGGGAAAGTATTTTGTTACAGCTAATAGATGATAGAAACCTGCGACAAAAAATTGCTTTAAATGCGTACCACCACGTACTTTGGAATTTCAGTATACAACGGCAATCTTACCTATTTAATACTATGGTACAAAGCCTAACCAACGATATTGGCGCAGCATTAGCAACAGAAACAATAATCGCACGTAAGCACTATGCTTCTTCTGAGCTTCCGTTTATTCCTGAAAATGAAATTTTATTCGATTATGATCAATTGATTGAATCAGAAATAACAGTCGTTGTTACTTCCTACAATTATAGCGATTATATTATTGAATGTTTAGAATCCGTTAGAGCACAAAATTTAAAAGATTTAGATCTTGTTGTTGTTGATGATTGTTCGACGGATGCTTCACTTGAACTTATTCAAACTTGGGCAATCAAACATAAAACAAGATTTAATCGATTACAAATTAGACGTTCTAACTTTAATATTGGTTTAGGAGGAGCAAGAAACATAGGTATGGCTGCTTGCGAAACATTGTACGCCATGCAATTAGACGCAGACAACCGTTTGCTACCCGATACATGCGCAAAATTATTCAAAGCAATTGAAGGAACAAATAGCGGTTATGCTTATCCGTTGATACATCATTTTGGAGGGGGTAAGGCAACAGGAGGTAACATACCATTCCATCCTCTAAGGCTAAGCGTCGGTAACTATATCGATGCAATGGCTTTAATCGCAAAATGGGCATGGGCTGCTGCTGGAGGCTATTATGTAAATAAAGACGCCATGGGATGGGAAGATTACGATTTATGGTGTAAATTGGCAGAATTAGGAATAAGAGGAACCCAAGTTAACGATGCCGCTGCTGAATATCGCGCTCATTATTCTTCCATGACCACGACTTTGACTGAAAAAAATTTCCATAAACCTAGAGTAGTTTCTTTAGTAAACCAACGCCATCCTTGGATAGACTTGGTTTTCCCTGATGATTCGCCTTACAAAAACAAATAATTTATATTACACAATCAAATTCAAAACCATTCAATACTTACGAATATCAAAATTCAAACTAAGGAGCTGCGATCCTGCACTCAGTGTAAACAAAAATCTACTTAATACATTCAATTGATGTTACTTCAACCTAAAAATACCATTAAACATTTGAAACTTTAGAAATTACGTAATCTTGTATAAATTTTATAACAATCTATTTTTTTGAATAGAGAGGTTTTAGTTTCATAACGAAATCCCAGGCCATAATTAAAGCACCCACGGCAAAAATGATATCTCCAAACATCCGAATCCATTGCCAAAATATTTTAGTATTATAAAAATCAAGACTTCTCGCATAGGTTAACCCATGTTGATAAACAGCGTTTAATTGCGGCCAACCTACTGGAAAGAACGTTAATACTGTCCACAGTATTAACGCGATATTGTAGAAAAATAAGGCAATAAATCCCCATTTTTCTACATAAGAATGAGTATCCCCAGCAATATAGCGTAAGCAAAAGTAAATCATTCCTAATCCAAGTAAACCAAATGCTCCAAATAGAGCCGTGTGCGCATGATTTAAAGTTAAAAAGGTACCATGTTCAAAATAGTTTACTAAAGGAGCATTCAACACACCCCCACCGAATACACCTGCACCTACAAAATTCCAAACTGCTGCTGCAATGATATACATATAGCCAAGTTTATATTTGAAATTTTCATGAATACTAATAATGCGATATTGATCAATGGATTCAATTACCAACAAGACAAGGGGCAATACTTCGATAAACGAAAACATACTGCCCATTGGTATCCAAAATGAAGGTTCTCCCGCCCAATACAAATGATGCCCTGTGCCGATGACTCCCCCTAAAAAAATTAAAATTAACTCAAAATAAACGGTTCTTTCAGCCAAATTACGCGAAACTAACCCTATGCCCATTAATAAATAAGCGGTTACACAAGCAGCAAAGAACTCAAACGACTCTTCCACCCAAAGATGTACTACCCACCATCTCCAGTAATCATCCATCGTATAAGATTTACCAACCTCGAACATAGGAATCATTCCAAAAACATATAATATAGCTACGTTCAACGTGGATAGCCAAAAGAGGTGTTCTAAACGAATGTTTCCTATCAGGAAAGCCTTACGCGCCTCTTGCCATATTTGCCTATTTGGCCAAAAAGAGCGGTAAATCAAATACGACCACAATAAGAGTGCTCCGAAAAAAGCATATTGCCATCCTCTACCGAGTTCTAAATAAGAGTTGCCTTGGTTTCCAAACCAAAACCAAAGATGAGGCATATATCCCATGATACCGAGATAGTTCCCAATGACAATTCCAGCAACAACAAAGACAGACGCATAAAAAAGAATATCAACGAATAGTCCTTGAAATTTTGCTTCTTTTCCACTCACTATAGGACCAAGAAATAACCCTGCACCAATCCAAGAAAAAGCAATCCACACTACTGGGGTTTGTAAATGTATACTTCTTAAAAAATTAAAAGGAAGATAATGCCCAATAGGGAGACCGTAAAAATTTGCCCTTTCTGAGTAATAATGAGCCATCAACCCACCCACTAAAATCTGAACAAGAAAAATTGCTACGACGAAAATGAAGTATTTGCCAATCTTTTTTTGACTGAGTGTTAACGTTCTAAAACTGGCTATAACACAGTCCATCGTGCCCTTGTCTTCGCCTGATAACCATAAACGATTGATAACAATAACGCCACCAAATCCAGCGAACACGAAACAAAATCCTATCCATGTCCAAACAAAGGTCAGCGATGTTGGAGAATTTCCTACAATGGGTTCATAGGGCCAATTCTGTGTCCACGATATGGAACTGTTTGGGCGGTGCCCCACAGTGGTTAACGCTGAATAAATGATAAAATCCGAAGTTTTTTGAGCTGAGATTTGATCCATAGATCTAGCCCGAGAATATCCAGCTTTTGCATTGTCAGTTAAGAGTTGATACGATAATTGATCACGAACATCCACAACTGCCTTTGCCAAAGAAGTAGGTAGTTTCAAATTAGACTGAGTCAAATCTGTATCGCGTAACATAGTTTGCATCTTTTTTTGTGCAACGACTTGTTGTTCTGCTGTTAAATTGGAAAATGTTTTTTTAAATTCTTCTTGAGCGATATAGTGTTGAGTTGACTTTGCTAAATTAACCAAAGTTTCGGCGGTAAAATCTGGTCCAAACATTGATCCCATGCCATACAAGCTACCATAATCAATTAAATCTGCTTTTTGAAAACCCTGCTTACCTAAATAAATATCATTGCGAGTAAATAAAATATTATTACTTACAGAACTAATATGTTCTGGAACAGGTGATATTTTGTAATAAGTAAACGCCGTCGCGCAACCCATCACACCAAAGCAAACTAAAGCAGTAATCAATAGGACCCATTTGATTACGCGGTTAATAGGGTCTTTGTTTAATTGTTCAAGCGCGTCATGTGAAAGCGTGCTTATGACACCATTTTGATGAGAATGTTGCATGGTTGACTTATAAATTTGCTAAATAAAATTGTAACTATTTTAAGTTTTTCATAATAAAAAATATATTTACACAGAATATAGAATTATATCATGTATTGTAAATACATTTTTTAGCTAATTGAAAAATTGTGGCTCAACTATTAACATTGAACGGTATTATTCAAAGTACAGATTTAAAGCTTAAAATTGAAAAACATATTTCTAAAAAATGGATATATAATTCTTAGGCTGGTTATATTATATAAATTTTGAAATATTTTTTTTACAAAATCGTGTAAATTTTATGGAACATTTTTTCGTAATTCGTTAATCCAAATGGATGCATTGCCATCAGAAGGCGCGCGCCAATCGCCTCTAGGAGACAAACTTCCTCCAGAAGAAATTTTAGGCCCGTTGGGTAATGCTGAACGTTTAAATTGACTAAATCCAAAAAAACGATTGAAGAAAACTTCCAACCAGAATTTTATCTGCTTTAAATCGTAAGTAATTTTTTCTTCAGTTGGGTATACGGGTAGCCAAGAATTATCACTCTTATCGGACCAAGCATGATAAGCAAGAAAAGCTATCTTAGAAGGCGCTAATCCATAACGCAGCACATAATACAGGTTAAAATCTTGCAAAGCATAGGGGCCTATTTTTTCTTCAGTGCTTTGTATTGTCTGTCCCTCTTGAGGCGGAATAAGTTCAGGGGAAATTTCAGTATCAAGGATTTTTTGTAAAACCAGACTTGTCTCTTTCGAAAAATACTCGCTCGAAATCACCCACCTTATCAAATGTTGAATGAGTGTTTTGGGTAAGCCAGCATTCACGTTATAATGAGACATTTGATCGCCTACTCCGTAAGTACACCACCCTAAAGCAAGCTCTGATAAATCCCCTGTGCCAATAACAATTCCTTGATGCAAATTAGCAAGCCTAAACAAATAATCCGTTCTTAAACCAGCTTGAACGTTTTCAAAAGTGGTATCGTATCGATGTTCACCTTTCGCATAAGGATGTCCAATGTCTTTGAAAATTTGTTGTGCCGCAGATCGAATATCCAAACACTGAGAATGAATGCCCAGCGTTTGCATGAGGGTTTCTGCGTTTTGCTTAGTTTGAGAACTGGTTGCAAATCCCGGCATAGTGTAACCCAAAACACATTTTCGATCCAATTTTAGCTCGTCAGCTGCTTGCACTGCCACCAATAAAGCCTGAGTAGAATCCAATCCTCCTGAAACACCAAGGACCATCGTTCGGGCACCCGTAGACAAAAACCGTTGT
This sequence comes from Commensalibacter sp. Nvir, assembly GCF_963921845.1. NCBI lineage: Bacteria > Pseudomonadati > Pseudomonadota > Alphaproteobacteria > Acetobacterales > Acetobacteraceae > Commensalibacter > Commensalibacter sp. Nvir. The sequence goes on from NZ_CAWUGZ010000115.1 coordinate 5,757, forward strand.
TTTAAAGCAGAAACCTGAATGCGGTAAGCCTCATAACAATCTTGTTTCAAACGTGCTTTATCAGATGGAACGAAAGGAAATCTCTCAACAGATCTTTTCAATCCACAATCTTTTAATAAAGGAGCAAGGGTAAAGGAAATAGAACGGAAAGAATAAGGTCTGGCTTCGTACTGATGGAACGTTCCCATATGCAAACGCTCCTGCTGTAAAATATCGAGATCAATATCCGCTATTACCATACATTCCCCTTGTGGGAAACGATCGGATTGAACAAGAAGTTTTCCATTTTCTATAATAGCAAGCTGGCCATCCCAAGCTAGATCTGTTGAAGATTCTCCCTCACCAGCGGCAGCGTAAAGATAGGCACATATTCCCCTCGTCGACTGAGATTGGCAAAGTAAATTTCTCTGTTCCGCTTTTCCAATAGTAATGTTGCTGGCAGACAAATTAGCAATGACGGTAGCCCCTTCCATACATGCAAAAGTACTTGGAGGGATGGGCACCCACAAATCCTCACAAATTTCCACCCCGATTACTAAATTTGGGAAATCCTTACAATGAAATACTATATCGACGCCAAACGGAATAGATTGACCTAAAAAATCAATTGTTTCGTTCTGCACATTGCGTCCGCTGTTAAATTGCCTTGCTTCGTAAAATTCACGATAGTTGGGTAAATAAGATTTTGGAATAATGCCCAATATTTCCCCTTTATGAATAATAACGGCACAATTGTACAAAGCGCCTCGAAAGATAACTGGGGCACCAATAATCAAAACGGGGAAAAAAGATATGGTCGAACGACAAATATGCTTTAAAGCGACATTAACTTCTTCAAGCAATACTTTTTGCAATCTTATATCTTCAATTGAATAACCCGTTAAAGACAATTCTGGAAAAACACAGAGTGCGACACACTCTGTGTTCGCTTTCCTAGCAATATTTATAATTTTATTACTATTAACAGAGGGATCAGCCAATTTCACAGTGAAATTACATACGGCCGTTCGGATTAAATTATGTGCATATATTGAATAAAAATTTTTCAAAAATATCCCCACAAAAAAAGAATTTTTAAAAAAGAATCATAATTTAGTGGTAAAATTTTCTAGTCCTTCGAGTGCTTGATAATAAAATTAAAACTATTACCAATAGTGCCAAAGAATAAAGTCCATTCATCATCGTAAGAGAAACAGGCAACCAAGTAAAAAGGTAAGAGGGTAAATCACAAGGTTTGCTGGGACGCATAGGCATATTGGCAAATTGAGTTTCAATATTTTGATTTGTACTCATTTGCATACGACACTCAGGTAAAGGGCTTAACCACCATCCCTGTTCTACACCGATATGAACAAAAGACAGTCCCAAACTAGCCAAAATTAAAATTAAAATTAATCCTATAATCCAACGAGATTTACTAAAATATGCAATGATACCAAATACAACCATTAATCGATAAGGCCACCGTTCCAAAAGGCACATTCCGCATGGGGACATGTACCAAATATCCTCTAAAAACCAAGCAAAAGCAAGCGCAAGCAAACCTGCCCCAACCATTAAAACTCCCAGTATTTTATTTTGGTAATGTTGATGATAATAGGACACAGCTCAACCCCTTTAACGCATAATCTGATAAAACCATAAAAGCAATTTTACACTACGATTACAACTTTCAATATTAAAACGTGTCTTCATAGATGAAATTATTAAATTTGTTTAGTAAGGTTGTGATAACTCCCATTACTAAAAATTAGCGCTGGTTATCAATAGATTGCTGCAGAGAGTTCTCTAATTCTTCGTTAGAATTTGGAAGGGTTCCTGAAGAATTATTTTCTGAATTGTCAAGTAGAGTTCCTTCATGTTTAAATTTACTTAAATCTTTTTCTACGGAACCGGAGCAGCGAACCAATTTCACATTATACAACGGATTTTCAAACACAGAAAGCCCTGGTTCTTCAGAGAAAAGCCAAGCCGAAAATGTAATCTTTTTTGGAGAATCGCTGTCAATGATATCAATATACGCAGCGCTATCCCGGGGTAAAGAGTCAGATCTGACCAGACATTTTCTTGATTTAATCGTCAACGATTTATAACTTGTCTCACTCCCTACTGGTATGGTCAATAGAATCGTTTTAGACTCCAACTTATCTAAAACTCTAACCACTGTCTGGGATTGAGCATACCAGCTGTTTGAATCGGCAAATGAATTTTTAACTTCCTCGCTAAAACTATAGCGATGACACATGAAAAAAAAACCTATTAAAAAGAATGGATAGGCCTTTTTAACCAGATTCATAATTTCGGACTCCGCAAATTATCAACCATATTTTTTAACAAAGTACGCATAAAATTTTCATCAACACCAATAAGCATAGCATCTTCAAAAGTATCCTGCATAAGCTGACGAAGCTCAATGCAATTTTCCTCCAAAATTTTAATTTTTTCCTTACAAGTTATAAAAGTGTTATCTGACTGAAGCCAAAATTGAATGCTCTTATCACAAAAACCAAGGTCCCTACTCATCTAACTTTTGCTTTCATTGTGATTTCGTTAAAGAATCATGGTTCTCTTTACTATTATGAACATCATTTTTGGAAATATTATCTGTCACCGAAAAGATAAATTTGGTAAGCAATTCCTGTAAACTAATAGAGCCCTGTGTATGGTTAATAAAACTATTAGGGCGTAAAGTTTCTTCGTTTCCTCCTGGAGAAAGATCAATATATTTTCCCCCCAATAGACTATCACTTGTAATAATTGCTGCCGTGTCAGTAGGTAATGAAATATCTGACCGTACCGTAAAAGTGACAATAGCTTTGTAATCTGTGGGATTAACTTGCTCATGCGTTACATGTCCGACGTCAACCCCGGCCAATTTAACATCAGCCCCGACTCCTAATCCATCTGCTCGCCCAAAAGAAGCTTTCAATAGGTATCCACTATCGCTTTCATGGCTATGACCCACTATTGCCATAATAATTCCGGTAATAAACACAATAATTACAATCAAACCAATACTGAATTCGGTAAGTTGCTGAGTGACTTTTGCAGAATAAATTGACATTATATATCCGAACTTCTATTGACCAGGAAACCAACTCTCATAATCACCAGTAGCTTTTGCTCTTCTACCGCCTTCGTAATCGCTACCCTGCGGATGATACGCTTTTGCCGTACCTGTGCAATTTGGCATATAACTTGCTTGCCAAGGGTGTCGCTTAGAAGCCGGTAAAGGAGAATCTGTTTCGTAATGCAACCACATCCACCATTCGGGTGGTACGGCTGAAGGATCTTCTCCTTTATTATAAATGACCCAACGTGCTCGTCTTTTCTCACCCCCACCCAAACGATTTAATTTGCGAGATTCAAAATAACGGCGTCCATCATCATCTTTGCCAATAAAACGACCGTTTAATAAAGTATGAAGGCGTGTAACTAATGTGGTCATTTTTTCTATTTATGCTATTAAATTTTACACTACTAACATAGCTCTTTTACATAACTTTATTCTATAAAGATATATTGTTTTTTAAACAAAGCAAAATTTGCTTACAAATTTGCACTTTCCAGACACTTAAATCATTTACCTCAATCAATATATTTTATTTGGTAAATACTTTAATCCTAATCCTATTTATCATTTCCAAAAGCAAATAAAGCGATTTAATTATAACTGAATTTATAAAGAGTTATCCACACAATCCTCTAAATTCATAGG
>NZ_CAWUGZ010000116.1:0-29825 GCF_963921845.1 Commensalibacter sp. Nvir
GCTTGATACATTGTATACGTAATTCGATTATTCATCGTTCCACCTTGTAAAGGATGAGGATGAAGAATTAAGGCAAGGGGGGCTTTGGGTTGGTGTGAATGATGATAGCGTCCCTCAAGACGGCCGACAGGACCTGCAAACATTACCTCTGGCATATAGTTATCCGTGTATATATCTAAACTGATAGGGTTTACTGTTCTAGGACAGGTTCTAAATTAACAATTTGATAGGTTTATAGAGGTTATCTCTATAAAACGATTTTATGTAAAGTAAAAGGGTTTTTAAAAAAAATTATAAATAATCGTTAATATTTGGCTTAAAATTTACTTTCGTTTTAAAATTATGGAACAGTTAAGCTTTTTTTAATTTTATTTATTATTACATGTATATTCTAAGATATATTCGACAATGATTGAATTACGAATAATTATATCATGAAATGGCTTGCCGATTAACTTTATTTTCGAAATAATGGTATTTTTTAATGCAAAACGCAAAACCTCTTGTTTACCTAGATGCGAATGCCAGTGAACCCATACGTGAAAGTGCAATGCAGGCAATCATCACTGCATTGAAGGTAACAGGCAACCCTTCTTCGGTACATACGTTGGGAAGAAAATGTTATCATTTGTTGGAAGACGCACGTGAAACACTAGTATCATGTTTTGGTGGTAGCGTCCAAAATTGTATTTTTACGTCTGGTGGTACAGAAGCTGATGTTTTAGCTGTTCATGGTCAAATACATCAAAGACCACTTTGGGTAGGAGCAACAGAACATCCTGCTATTTTAAATATTAGTCATTCTAAATTCGTTTTGCCAGTGAACGACAAAGGGGTTATTGATTTAGCTTATTTTGAAAATGCTTTGCAAAATACCCCTATAGCTCCCTTAGTTTGTTTGATGTACGCGAACAACGAAACGGGTGTTATCCATCCTATTCAAAAAGTTTCTGAGTTGTGTCAGCGTTATGGTGCTTTGTTGCATGTCGATGCAGTACAAGCGGCTGGTCGCATTCCTGTTAATTTAGAACATTTGGGTGCAGATAGTATAGCTTTTTCGGCTCATAAAATGGGGGGGGCTAAAGGAGCAGGCTTATTATTGCTTAACTCTAGAGATCACAACGCTGTGAGCGTGTTGAATCCACTTTTTGCTGGAGGCGGACAAGAACAAAACAGGAGAGGAGGGACACAAGGGCTGCCCACTATAGTAGGTATGGCTGTTGCGGCTAAAGAAGCTTGTAACAATCATAGAAAAGATATTGCATTGATGCGAGATGAAATCGAAATACAGATGAAAAAGCTTGGGGCAGTTATCTGTGGCGAAGAGGCAAATAGGCTTGATAACACGTCTTGTATTGCTTTTGCAGGCATTCCTGCACAAAAACAGTTTATGGCGTTGGACATGGCAGGGTTTTGTGTATCAACAGGGTCAGCTTGTTCTTCAGGAAAAATTTCACAATCGCAAGTGTTAAAAGCAATGGGGTTGGAAAATTTGGCGGGCTGTGCTCTTCGTGTTTCTTTGCCTTGGAATATAAAATCAGAAGATATTTCAAGGTTTATTGACGTTTATCGGCATTATATTAAAACTGTAATTTAAAAATTTAGGATCAAGGCATTTGGATAAACTTATATATTTAGATTATCAGGCAACAACACCTTGTGACGAGCGTGTTTTCAAAAGTATGCTACCTTATTATACTACGTGCTATGGGAATGCTCATTCTGAGCACATTATGGGTAAGACTGCGTTACAAGCAGTTGAACAGGCTAGAAAAAACGTTGCTGATTTAATTGATGCTGATAGTAAAGAAATTATATTTACCTCTGGTGCCACAGAATCTAATAATTTAGCAATCCAAGGGGCGGTTGCCTATTTACTAAGTCAAGGAAATCAAGCAAAACAAGTTATTACTCTTGCGACTGAGCATAAAAGCGTTTTGGAAACCGTTCAATCGGTAGTAAAATTAGGACTTAACCCTATTGTTTTACCGGTTAATTCAGAGGGTTTCGTTAATTTAAATAGGTTAGAAAATGCCTTAAAGCAGCCAACATTACTCGTGAGCATTATGATGGCTAATAATGAAACAGGGGTTATACAATCTGTAAAAGAAATAGCTTCTCTTAGTCATCGTTACGGAGCGATTTATCATTGCGATATTGCTCAAAGTGTTGGAAAGTTAGCTTATCACTTGTCCATGAAGGCATTGGATATTGATATGGCCTCCATATCTGGGCATAAAATATATGGCCCAAAGGGCATAGGTGCTTTATTTTTAAGACGAAAACCTCGTATGAGGTTGCTTCCTTTGTTTTATGGGGGGGGACAAGAAAGAGGCTTACGATCTGGTACGCTTGCGGTGCCCTTAATTGTTGGGTTAGGAGAAGCGTGTAAAATCTTGATTGAGGAAGGTATAGAAGAAATTCAAAGGTTAGCCGATTTCAAACGAATGCTTTTGCAAAACTTATATAAAAATATACCTCATCTAAACATTAACGGTTCGCAGGAGCATTGCCTTCCTGGATGTGTCAATTTACGTCTACCTCAATTAAAAGCTTCAGAATTGTTTAAGCGGGTATGTAATTTGTGCTTATCCTCCAGTTCTGCGTGTAGCGAATCTTCCTTAGCACCTTCTTATGTTTTAAAAGCCATGGCGTTATCGGATGAAGAAGCATTTCGAAGTATACGATTGTCGTTTGGACGCATGACAACATTAAAAGAAGTTCAACAGACAATTCATTCTTTATCTCAAGCCTGGCTTGATGCTATGACAGTATTATAATTTATTTAGTGCGGAGTATAAAAAGAAATGCCTCGAGTAATTTTTATTGAACATGATGGTGTAAGACGTGAAGTGGATGCTCCTGTTGGGCTATCAATATTAGAAATTGCTCATCAAAATGACATTGAACTTGAAGGTGCGTGTGAAGGCTCACTTGCTTGTGCCACTTGTCATGTCATTGTAGATGATGAGTGGTGGTCTAAACTAGGTCCAGCGAGCGAAGAAGAAGAGGACATGTTAGACTTAGCTTTTGGTTTAGAAAAAACATCGCGTTTGGGTTGTCAAATCATTATGAGTGAGGAATTGGATGGCATAGTCATTCACTTACCTAAGCAGTCTTAATCCATGCGGATAATGGTAGCGATGTCAGGAGGGGTAGATAGTTCTGTAAGCGCTGCCCTTTTGAAAGAGCAAGGGCACGAAGTTTTTGGTGCAACGCTTCAGCTTTATGATGCTCGGGGAAATATCAAAAAGGGCGCTTGTTGTGCAGGTAAAGACATAAGAGATGCTCGTAGGGTAGCAGATCATCTTGGTATACCTCATTACGTTATTAATGCAGAAGAGCGTTTTCAAAAATCCGTTATTGAGCAATTTGCTTTAGCATATACTAGAGGTGAAACCCCTGTTCCTTGTATAGCGTGTAACCAAGGTGTAAAATTTACAGATTTATTAAAATTGGCTAGGGACCTAGGCGCCGATGCCATGGCAACAGGTCATTATGTTCGTCGAGTTGAAAAAAATAATAATATTGAACTTCATCGTCCCATCGACTTAAGTCGGGATCAAACGTGGTTTTTATTTGCAACTACATCTGAGCAATTAGAATTTTTACGTTTCCCTTTGGGAGATATGCCTAACAAAGAAGCGGTTCGCGATGAGGCATCAAGATTCGGTTTATCAGTGGCGCAAAAGTCAGATAGTCAAGATTTATGCTTCGTCCTTGATAAATCTTATGTAAAAATTGTAGAAAAAATAGCCCCTATGGGTATTTCCCCTGGTGATATTGTTAATGAGCAAGGTATGATTCTTGGTCGGCATGAAGGTATTGCCTATTATACAGTGGGACAAACCAAACGTTTAGGTAATCTTGCGATGATAAACGGTCAAAAGCAAATGGTGTTAAAAATCGATTCTAAAACACGCAGAGTAATTATTGGTCCCAAAAAGATTACAGGATGCAATCAATTTATCCTAAGAGATGTAAATTGGTTGATTCCTAAGATCCCTTCAGAATTAAAATGTAAAGTTCAAATTAGAGCGCGGGAAAAAGAACGTTCAGCAACATTAATCACAAAAGATAACAAACAAGTGACGGTTAAATTAGAGGATTATGCTCATCCTGCACCTGGACAAGCGTGTGTTTTTTATCAAGGTACTCGTGTATTAGGCGGGGGTTTTATTACGGCAAATAATTAAATATATAGTGAAATTGTTGTAAAAGTTTAATTCTATACATTTTAATTTTTTTTGTATTAAACTGTTAATATTTTAATGCTTTGCCCAAAAATGGAGACAATTCAGGTTGTTAGTTAAAAGCTTTTTAGAAAATTATTTTCGTATTCTTTGTATTGTTATACTTTTCTTATTTTTTTCATATTTAGTAATTTTACCCGCGAATGCTGAAATTCGCATTGCTTGGCAACAAAATATTGATGTTGCCAAGCTGGCTCAAACGAATGATGTTTTTCGTAAAATTACCGGTGATCGTATCAATTGGTTAGAATACGACGATGAATTTAAAATGATTCACGATCTTTCTATAGAAAAAATCGATTTCGCGCCTGTAAACATGATTACCTTAATGTCAGCCGTGACGGCAGGGGTACAAGTGCGCATTATTGCTGTGGATTATCAAGATGGTAGTGAAAGTGGTCTATTAGTTCAAAAAAGAAATCACATAGACCAAATATCTTTTTTGAAAGGAAAAAAAATAGGAGTACCCTTTCTGAGTAACGCTCACTACAGTTTGCTTGAAGTTTTAAAAAATTATAATATAAACCTTGATCAAGTTCAATTGATTAACATGACCCCTCGCGAAATAGAAGAGGCTTGGAAAAAAAATCAACTTGATGCTGCATTCGTTGAGGGAATGTCTTTCATTAATCTTAAAAAAACAGGTGTTATTCTTGTAACTTCAAAAGAACTTGCTGATAAAGGTAATCCAACCTATGTATTCTGGATTTCAATGGATAATACAGTAGCTGATAAACCCCAGATGGTACAATCGTTCGTCGACGCGATATTAAAAAATCAGCAGCGTTTTAAATTGCATCAATCTGACTTTGTAGCTAATTCTAAAGTAATTAAAGCCACCGCTTCTTTTTTAAAAGCTTCTCCGACAGATATTTTGACAATCTTGAATGGCCAGGAATATTTAAGTCAAAAAAGTCAATATCTATTGATAAATCGTATTTTACCCTCCTACCTTGATAAAGTAGGTCTTTTTCTACGTAATTATAATGTTATAAATAATGTGTTGCCAGATTATCTAATCTATATTTATCCTACGTTTATTAATGAAGCTCAAAAAAATTAAATCATTAAATTTAAATGTGTGTTAGATAAATTTATGCGCATTGTGACTGTTTTACCTCTTAAAGAAGGTTTTTCGTCGGCAGGTATTGGTGCTATCGGATTACTTGTAAAACGGTTGGCGCAGAGAAATGACATTATTATTGGCCGATTTTGTAAAGATACACCTTATTTAAAAGACCAATATTATGGAATAAAACAAACTTGGTTATCGCGTTTTAATAAAAATAGAGATTATCAAAAGGGTGTAATTAATAGAATAAAACATTTGAATCCAACGATAGTAGAAATTCATAATTGCCCTCGAATGGCGCGATCTATTTCTAAAATTTTTCCTAGGATACCTGTAACGCTAATACTTCATAATGATCCTCTAGAGTTAGGCGGAACGAAAAAAAGGAAACAAAGACAATGTCTTATTAATAACGTCGATATTGTAGCAGTTTCGCCTTGGCTAAAAAATCGTTTTTTGAAAAATAACGTTCAGGGTATGGTAACCCTCATTCCTAATTCCTTGGACTTAACAGAAATTCCACCGTTTCGCAGTATTTTTGAAAGGGAAAAAACAATTCTTTTCGTTGGTCGTGTCGTTGCGGATAAGGGTGCCGATATTTTTGTAAAAATTGGCCAAAGGTTAATAGAGCATGATTCTAAATGGAGTATCGAATTAGTCGGTGCGGACCGTTTTACATATTCGAGTAAGGAAACGCCTTTTATTAAAACATTGCGTGAGTCCCTTACACCGTCGAGCATTAAATTTACCGGTTATTTGTCTCATAACAAAGTATTAGAAAAAATGGCACAGGCTTCTCTTATTATTGTACCAAGTCGTTGGGCAGAGCCTTTTGGTATGACAGCGTTGGAGGCTATGGCATGTGGAACCCCTTTAATCGTTACTTGTTCCGGAGCATTACCGTGGGTGGTGGGCAAGGGTGGAATTGTTGTAGAATCAGAAAATGAAGAAGCTTTATATAAAACACTATTAAATTTAATTTATGATAAGAAAAAGCAAGAACAACTATCCAAAAAAGCTTTAAAAAGAGCTTCTCAATTCTCACATGTTAATATTCAAAACCTACTCTGCAATCATAGAAAACGTTTGAGTTTGTTATCAAAAACAATGGTTAGGAGTACTTAATTGTATGGACAAATTAGATAGGTTTTTTTTTGCATCCAGTTTATTTTCAGTATTAATTTTACCGTTTTTTTTGACACATTTTCGTGGTGTTGCTGATTTTTTTATCAGTAATGTGGCGATGATTTTTGTTGTTCATGCTATTTTTAATAAAGATTGGCAGTGGGTTAAGCAGTTTTGGGTAATTATTGCCTTTATTTGGTGGAGTTGGTTGGTTCTTTGTACTATACCTGTCAAAACTTATCTTTTTACAAGAGAAGGAGGTAATGTATTTGAAGCCATTGCAGTTATACGTTTTATTTTCTTTGTCGCTGCTTTACAATATTGGGTTTTGAACGAGAAAATTTTTCGAGATTGGCTAAGAGTTATTATCATTTTATGTGCTCTTTATATTGTAACTCAGTTGTTGTTCCAATTTATCTTTGGTTTTAACTTTTTTGGTTCGCCTAGGTATATTGATGGTACGTTAACAGGGCCTTATACTCGACCCAGGGCTGCTGCTCCTTTGTCGAGAATATTTTTACCTATTACTTTGTACATATGTTCTTATCTTTTTGTATATGCCAAGGGTGGCCTAAAGCAAGTTTGTGCATTTTTCATTTTATTGTTTGCTATTGTTATTCTTGCCCTTGCAGGCCAGCGTATGCCTTTCTTATTGTTTATTTTAGGATTAATTGTTTCTAGTATTTGGATACGTCCTTTAAGAATTCTAGCCTTAACTTTAATCATTCTTATTCCTTTTGTTTTAATGATAATAGCTTTTATTTCTCCAGGTAGTTTTCATCATCTCGTAGTACGTTTTATTGAACAAATGTCACATTTTACAATGAGTGCTTATGGACTTGTTTATGTACGTGCGTTGGTAATGGGTATAATGAATCCTTGGCTGGGATTAGGGTATGATGCGTTTAAACATGCTTGTACAGAGTCTATATATTTTCATGGCTTGTTTTATTTGAAGTTAACCAATTTCGATGGAGGCGGTTTAGCCGTTTGTTTAACGCATCCACATAATCATTATCTACAAGCTTTGGTCGATAGTGGAGTTCCTGGCTTAAGTCTTTTTATTTTGTTAATTTTTTCTTGGCTAAAAAAACTTGCGCAGGGGTTGGAGGATTCAATAGTTTATATAGATCATCCTTGGGATAGATTTTGGCGTGTTGGCTTGTTTGCCGCTGTATTTATTCATGAATGGCCTCTAGCTTCTACAAGTAATTTTACTAATATGCCCCTAGGAGGTTGGTTTTTTTTAATTCTTGGCTTAGGTCTTTCTTATAGTCAAGACTATCAAGCATGTTCTGCAATGGATGGTAAAATAAGTAAATCCTGATAAGGACAGACGTGAGCAATAAAATTTTAGTCACGGTTATTTTTTAATTTTAGTGGATTAAAGAAATTTACCTTTTTATAATATTATGAACCATATAAAAAAAATATGCCGTTATTGTTAATGAATATGGATAACTAGGTATTGATAACAATAAAATTCTTAGTGCCAGTAAAACATTTTTTTAAAATTAAATGGACATATTATACTCTTTATAATGATTTCCTTTGAGTTATGACTAAACTTAAAGGTTAGTAAACATTATTATAAACACCAAGAGTCTATTTTCTATAGAGTAAGCAAGTATGCCCACTTTAAATGCATGAGAAGGTAGTTTTTAGAGCCTAGAAATTTGATTTTTTTATTCAAATGAAGTTACATTTATATGAATTATTAAAAGAATTTTTTTTCTCGACTTTTTGAGTGATTAAAACTAAAAATTGTTAAAAAATGTACTACAAATTTTGTCAAAACACTTCTAAACGCTTGAATTTTTTACAACATGACTATTTAAGAAGATAAAAAATCTTGTTGTAGTATCGTTAGTATTAAAGAATCCTACGTTAAAGTTAAAGAAGAGTTATTATATTTTTACCGAGTTGTCGGTAGAAATAAAATTTTTGTTGATTTTGCATCGCTTGCTGAAAAGAATTTTTAGATAGTTCAACGTTTATTTAAATTTTTTTTAAATAAAATTGCCCATTTATTGTTGCTTATATTGGACCGGATGAAAGACGTCATTTCCTAGAGAAAATAAGCAATTGATCCATAAATATAGTTTTTTATGCTTGTTAACGTGCATCGTAAAATTTTTGAAGGTGTGTGTAAAATGATTTTTCAAATTAAGCAAAGTCATTTCTAAAAGTTAATGCTTTAAGCTTTTCTTTTTTACACCGCAAGAAAAAAATTGAACGGTATAGGACTAGATTTTAACTATAAAAATTGTAGTTAAAAAATAAAATGGACAGCTAAATAAACCAACCCCATAAAAATTTTTTTAAAATTAATAATTTTCTTGCTCATTAATAGATCTTATTTTTCTAAGAAATTAAAATCTATTATAAATTTGTGACAAATTCTTAGGATTGTTTTTTTTCATTTTTTATGAAATCAATATTTGTTTATTTTTAATAACATTTTTTTAAAATATAAAAGTAATTATAATATAAATCTCTATATTAAAGGAAATATTATGGATAAAATTTATTACGGTGTTGCATATTATAGAGAGTATTTGCCTGTAGAAAGACTAGATGAAGATATAAAATTAATGCTTGATGCAGGAGTTAATTACGTTAGGATTGCAGAAAGTACGTGGAGTACATATGAACCCCAAGAAGGTCATTTTGATTTCAGTTCAATCCTTATCGTTTTGGATAAAATGCATAAGCATAAAATTGATGTCATCATTGGCACCCCAACCTATGCTATTCCTGCATGGCTTGCTAAAAAATATCCTGATGTTATGGCGGTCACACCCAATGGGCGCAACAAATATGGGCATCGCCAAAAAATGGATATTACCCATCCAGTCTATCTTTTCTATTCCGAGAGAATTATACGTAATTTAATGGTTGCAGTAGCAAGTCATCCCGCAGTTATTGGATTCCAAATTGATAACGAAACAAAATATTACGATAGCTGTGGTGATAATGTTCAAATTGAATTCGTTAAATATTTAAAGAAAAAATTTAATGGGGACTTAAACAAATTAAATGAGTGTTATGGTTTAGATTATTGGAGTAACCGTGTTGATACTTGGGAAGATTTTCCCTCAGTGATTGGAACTATTAACGCAAGTTTGGGGTGTGAATTTCAGAAATTTCAAAGAAAATTAGTGACTAATTTTTTACAATGGCAAGCTAATATTGTTAAAGAATATACATTACCGCGTCAATTTATTACCCATAATTTTGATTTTGAGTGGAGGACCTGGTCATACGGAGTTAATGCTGAGGTTAATCATTTTGATAGTTCAAAAGCAGTGGATATTACTGGTGTTGATATTTATCATCCAAGTCAAGATCAGCTAACGGGTATTGAAATTGCATTTGCTGGGGATATTGCGCGTAGCACCAAGAAAAAAAATTATTTAGTATTAGAGACAGAAGCACAGGCTTTTAAAAATTGGACTCCTTATCCAGGGCAACTTAAATTACAAGCTTATAGTCATATTGCCAGTGGCGCAGCCTTAATTGGATATTGGCATTGGCATTCGATTCATAATTCTTTTGAAACATATTGGAAAGGTTTACTGAGTCACGATTTGCGTCCCAATCCTGTTTATTATGAAGCATGCACTATTGGAAGTGAACTAAAAAAACTATCACCGCATATTCTTAGTTTAACTAAACGTAACAAGGTAGTTTTTATTGTAAGTAATGAATGCCTTAGCGCTATTGATTGGCATCCTTATAAAGGACATCAGTTTGATAGGAATTTCCTTCATCAATATAATGATGTTTTTAGATTATATTACGATACCTTATATAAAATGAACATTGAGGTAGATATTTTACCTATCGATGATAATTCTATTTTTGAATATGATCTTTTAATAGTCCCGCTTCTTTATACAGCAAGTAATGAGCAATTAGAGAAATTAAATCAATATGTTGCCAAGGGTGGTAACGTTATTTACTCGTTCAAATCAGGTTTCTCTGACGAATATATGAAAGTTAGAACTAAGATCCAGCCTGGAATTATATCTGAAGCTTGTGGTGTAACTTATCAATTATTTGTTGAGCCTAATGATGTCAATTTAATGTCGGATGTTCTTGATTTTAATGAGTGTGATTGTAAAATACACGATTGGATGGAATTATTAGAACCTTTTGATCAAACAACAATTCTAGCTAACTATGATCATCCTTATTGGGGAAAATACGCTGCCATTACTTGTAATGATTACGGCAAAGGGCGTGCAATATATGTTGGGTGCTCCATTTCTTCATCTATTTTACATAAAATTTATCAATATATTTTGCAAAAACCTCGATTATCCGATCTAAAATCTTCGCATCATTTTCCATTAATTATTAAAAACGCCATCAACAGTCAAAATCAAAAATTACGGTTTTATTTTAACTATTCAGAAAAACCAATTCATGTATTTTTTGATGAGAAAAAAGGAAAAGATTTACTCAACGATACCATTGTTAAGCATAACGATAAATTGTGTTTACAAGATTGGGGGGTTTTAATTATTGCCTTGGATGATAATTAAAAAAAATAAAAATTATTCAATTATTTTAATCTGTTAAAATATGTATTTTAACAGATTTTTGGAAAAATTAAATTTTGATATTCAATGATAGTACATTTATTTTTTAACAGATTTAATGAATAAAATTAAAATACCTCCTACCATAGAAAATATAAATGAAACAATAAAGATTGCAGAAAAGCCAAATTGTGAAATTACGAGTGCTGCAATAACAGGAGCTATAGCTTGAGTAAGCGTGTTACCTAAGTTGTAAATTCCTAAGAAAAAAGCAACTTGATTTTTGTCTGGTATGACTTCTAAATTTAAAAAATTATCTAAAGAATTCCAAATGCCCATTCCCAATCCAGCCATTATTCCATAGGTAACAATTCCTATAGTATTAGGAAATAAATACATGCTCAAAGCCCCAATACCTAAAAAAATAGTTGAGAGAGCAACTGGTATTTTTAATAATTTTAATTTGTCAGCTAAAGGGCCAACGGTAAAACCCATTACAATCCCTAATGCAAACATGATTCCATTAATTAACTGAATAGAGGATTGTGTATCTGTATTATTTTTATGCATAAAATCCGTTATGATATACAGCAAGTATCCCGTAACAGCGAAATTTCCCACTCCTTGCGAAAGTTTGGCAATAAAAGCTAAATAATAATCTCTTCCTTTTTTCCACGTTGGAAATATTTTTAAAGAGTCTTTTAAAGATAAACTTTTCTTTTGATTTTTTTCTATTGGTTCATCGATATTAGACGGTTCTCGAACAATTAATACAGCAATAAGCGTTCCTATAAAGGTAATAATACCAAAAGTAATAAATCCCAATCTTATTTGGTTCAAAAACATAGCGGCAATAATAGTGAATCCATTATTTCCGAGAGCAAAACCAATTCCTCCATAGGCACTCGATGCGGTTCCTCGACCTTCTGGACATGTAAAGTCAATCCATGCAACCATAGGAGCCACAATAAAATTCAATCCAATTTGAGCTAGCACCCAACTTATCAGTAAAAAAGGAATTGTATTTGATGTCGATGCAACACCCATAGCTGTCATGAATGTAATCGCACCACACATTATCCAAGGTGCTCGCTTTCCAAATCGTGATCGCGTTCTATCGGATAAGTAACCTGCTGTAATATTTGAAACAGAGCCTACGATCATGGCACAAACTGAAAATAATGCGAGCAATTCCACTTTATGTTTGGGATCAAGCTGTTGAATCAATCCAGGAATAAATAAACTAGCAGCTGCAATATATGGACCTAACCACGTAGCAGGACCTATAATGAGCGCTGGAACAAGACGCTTTAAAGGAATTATTGTCTTCATAATAGAAATACCTTTAAATTAAAACACCATAATAATTAAATAACTATGGATAAAGTTACAAATTAGAATAATTTTCATTTATGGTTATTTGCATGCTAAAGGGCAAGAGTTAAAAATTCATCTTTTTTTATTGTTAATCGAAGGCAAAACATTTAAAAAAGTAATTTTGCAACTAAAGTAAGTATAAAAATAATCTTAACAAAGTTTATTTCAAAGTTAACGCGAAATGAAAAATCTTGCTTTATATAGAGTGATCTTTTTATTTAGAAAGTAGATTTTTTTACTTATAACATAGAAAAAATTGTTTTTAAGATCTAAGAAATATTTTAAATTTTTTTATCTTAATTATGCCATGATTGTACAGATCATGAATGGGCATTTTAGTTATTTTTAAGCTATCAAAATAAAAAACAATTGTTTTTTCAACCCTAGCAGAGAGCTTATTGTAATAACACTTAACTTAACGTTTTTATAAGATATATATATTTATCATAGAAATGTTTAAAAGGGTTTAGAAAGCTCTTGTACAGGGTTGACAGTAAAATAGGGAAAATATGATGAAGGCAGATGTAAGCAACAAAATTCCTGTAACGGTAATTTCCGGCTTCCTGGGTGCAGGAAAAACTACTCTTCTTAATCATATTTTGACCCAACAGCATGGAAAAAAATATGCTGTTATTGTCAATGAATACGGAGAACTGGGTATTGATAACGATTTGATCATTGGTGCTGACGAAGAAATTCTTGAAATGAATAATGGATGCGTATGTTGTACCATCCGTGGTGACCTTATTCGAGTTATAAGTAAATTGATAAAAAGACGATCACGATTTGATGGGATTATTGTTGAAACTACAGGACTTGCAGACCCTGCGCCTGTTGCGCAAACCTTTTTTATCGATGACGATGTTAAAAATAATACAAAGCTTGATGCGGTAATCACAGTTGTAGATGCTTGGTATGTTGGACAGACTTTGGACAGCAATAAAGAAGCTGTAAATCAAATTGCTTTTGCTGATGTAGTTCTTATTAACAAGATAGATTTAGTTGATACTCCAGATCTTAAGAAAATTACTCAGAGAATTAACTCTATCAATCCTTTTGCTAAGATTTATTATTCTAATAAAAGTGAAATTGCCTTAAAAAACATCCTGGATCAAGGAGGCTTCGATTTAAATAAGGCATTGACGTTGTTACCTAACTTTTTAGATAATTTTCACGACCACGACCACGACCACGATCTTAAAGTAAATCATTCACATGGTGATGGAGTGACCAGTCTATCTTTTGTCGAAAATAGACCTCTTGACGCAGAAAAGTTCAATTTTTGGATAATGTCCGTTTTGCAACAGATAGGGATGAACTTATTGAGAACGAAAGGAATACTAAATTTTCAGGGAAGTGAGGATTGTTTTGCCTTTCAGGCTGTTCACATGATGGCTGAAGGGGATTTTCTACGTCCATGGAAAGAAAATGAAACACGTAGTTCACGTTTAGTATTTATCGGGTATAATTTGGACGAAAAAAAGCTTAAAGAGGGATTTAGACAGTGTGTCCACTCTAATTTAATATAATAGGCTCTAAGTTAAGATGTTTGCTATGTCAAAATTTGATCAATTAATAGATAGTCGTGGTTTTTATAAAGCGGTTGAAGGCTATGTTATTGACTGTGTTGCTTCCAATAACAATGAATTTTTTTCTGTTGCGACAGCTGACGGAGAGCTATGGGTCATTGATTGTAAGCAGTTTGCCAGTGCAAAATCATGGCAAAACTATCGCCCGCATAATGGTGGAATATTATGTTTGACACAAGGTTTTGATAATAATAGCTTCTTAACAGCTGGGGATGACAACCAAATCGCCTTTACAAAACTAGGAGATAAATCCAGTTTTGTTTTAAAAACAATGGGATGGGTTGAGCATATGCATACTTGGTTGGACTCAAATTCTAATTCTTATAATGTAGCGCTAAGTGTTGGAAAACAAATCGTTGTTTATAGAAATAGTTTTAAAACACTTTTCTTAACGCTGGAACATTCATCAACCGTCAATGATTTTTGTTTGAATAAGCAAAAAAACGCATTAGCAATGGCGCATTACGATGGAGCGACATTGTGGAAATTAGAGACTAAAAACAGTAAAAAATCAAAAGAATTTTCCTGGTCAGGCAGTCACTTACAAATTCTTGTTCATCCTAAAAATGAAGTAATCGTAACCTCTATGCAAAATTACGATCTTCATGGTTGGCGTATATCAGACGGTCATAATATGCGTATGAGCGGATATGACACAAAGGTAAAATCGTTGAGCTTTTCCCAAGATGGTAAATGGTTGGCGACGAGTGGGACTGAATCCGTCGTGCTTTGGCCTTTTTTTGATGGTGGACCAATGGGGAAAGTACCTAACGAGCTTCCTGGAATACCTAACCATCAATGTTCTTTTGTGCAATTTCATCCTGTTATAAATACCTTATTGGTTGCAGGATTTACAGATGGAAGTATTTTACTATTTAGCATCAACGACGAGAAAATTTTACCGATTGTTATGGGAAGAGAAAAAAGAATAGGATCCATTTCATGCATAAAATTTAATTCTTTGGGAAATATGTTATGCTTTGGTACTGAAGAGGGGTATGCAGGCATTGTTAATATGTCTAAATAAGTATTCTTCCGCTTTAGTTAATACAATCAACCACTAGCAACAAGCGTTAATCAATTTCAATAGGTTGTGTGGGATAGAGGTGTCAGATTAGATATGCGTTTCGGGTTCAACATGTATATTAATGGAAACAGATCCAATAGCCTTAGCAAGTGCGTATTCAATACGGTCACAAATTTGATGAGCCTGAGAAACGGTTAAAGTACCAGGAACAATAAGGTTGAAATCAATAAAAGTCATAGATCCTGCTTGACGAATTCGTATCATATGGCAGTCAATGGCTTCTGGTGCATGTGTATGGACGATATTTTTTATAGTTTCTTTGAGCGTTAAGGAAGGCACTCTATCCATTAGTCCATTTACAGATTGCTTCATGATTTTAAAACCAATGCGTATAATATTGACAGCAATAAGTAAACCGAGCAGTGAATCAAGAGGTTGCCATTGAAAAATAGGAATTAAGACAAATCCTGAAATTAATCCTACCGTTGTCCACACGTCGGATAAAACATGCTCACCCCCAGCAATTAAAGCAGGAGAGCGCAATTTTTTTCCAAGTTTAATGAGGGTTAATGACCAAACGAGATTGACGATTCCTGCAGAACCATTGATAAATATACCTAAAAAAGGCGAATTTAGTATTTTGGGGTGCTGTAGTCCCTGCCACGCTTCGTGGACAATAAGAATTGCAGTAAATAAAACCAATAATCCTTCCGCGGCGGCAGATAAATATTCTGCTTTATAATGCCCATACGTATGGTCATAATCCGCGGGTAGGGAAGCAACGTACAGACTCATAGTAGTGAAGAGTGCTGCAGCGACGTTAATTAACGTTTCAAGCATGTCCGAATAAAAGGCCACGCTGTTGGTAACATGCCAAGCGAGATACTTAAGATACAATACAAGGAAGCTAATAAAGATGCTTCCTATGCTAAGAAGTATTTTTGGATCTTTTAGGAGTTTTACAACCATAATGTATATTGATATGGGATTAAACGGTTCCCGCATGGGCAAGTAAACATTTTTTAGCTTCTTTAACGCGTTCGATTTGGAAGGTTGCGTGATGTATTTTAAACTTAGTCATTAGGTTTTGAGAAAGATTAGCTAAAAAATCTTCAGAGTGTTGGGAACTATCACTGACCAAATGAACCGTTAACGCGGTCTCTGTAGTACTCATTGCCCAAATATGCAAGTCATGAAGATCAACGATACCAGGTAATGAGCGTAAATAGTGTTCAATAGCCTTGGTGTCCATATCCACAGGAACACCATCAACGGCTAAGGTTACTGAATTTTTTAACAAAGACCAAGTGCCCCAGATAATGAAAACGGAAACGAGAAGGCTTATAATAGGATCAACAATATTAAGATGCGTAAAGACAATGATAATACCGCTGATAATGACAGCAAAAGACAAGAGGGCATCATATGCCATATGTAAAAAAGCACCTTTAATATTAAGATCGTCTTTTTGTCCAGAAGCAAATAATAGCGCGGTCAGCCCATTTACCACCACCCCTACTGCAGCAACAATAATAATAGCCCAACCCCCTACAGAAGTAGGATAAATAATACGTTCAATAGCTTCCCAAATAATACCACCCGTGACAATAAGTAAAATAATAGCGTTACTTAAAGAAGCAAGTATGGAGGTTCGCCTATACCCATAAGTAAATTTTTGTGTAGGTTGTTTTTTGCTTAAATACATAGCAACCCATGCACAAGCTAGGGCTAATATATCCGATAAATTATGACCAGCATCTGCCAGAAGGGCTAAAGAATTAGCATAAAGTCCCCATAATGCTTCAATTACAACGTATAAAAGGTTTAACGTAATTCCAAAAGCAAACGCTCGGCCAAACGATTTCGGCGTATGATGGTGAGAATGATTATGACCATGACTATGATCATGGTTATGACCGATTTTATGTTTTGAATGAAAATCACAATGGGAGGCCACGATTAATTTTATCCTTTAGTTAATAATTTAATGCAGAATAAGAGGCTAAATGCAGTTACATGTCTCGTTTAATAATACATGAATTGTAAAATTAAAAATACATTACTTTAAAGTTTAATGAAATATTCATATATACTGCTGTTCTTATTACTTTTTACTCTATATTTGAAATGTCATGATACGAATAACGGAACTCAGACTACCTCTTGATCACACTAAAGAACAATTAAAAGAGGCATTGCAACGTTGCCTGCCCGTGCCTATTCGGTGTTATCATATTATTAGAAAAGCTTACGATGCACGTAAACGTGGTTACATACAATTTGTTTACACCATTGACTGCGAAGTAGAAAATGAAGAGTTTTGTTTTGAAACTAAATTAGGCAAAAATGTTAAAAAATCTTTGGAAAGAAAATATAATTTTGTCGTTCAACCTTCGAAAGGTGAGACAATTAGTCGAAGGCAAGATTATCAAAGACCTATTATTGTAGGGGCTGGACCATGTGGGCTTATGTCTGGCTTAATATTGGCTCAAATGGGGTTGAGACCACTTATTTTAGAGCGCGGCAAACCCGTACGAGAACGTGCGAAAGATACATTTAATTTTTGGCGTCATTCGCAATTTAATCCAGAAAGTAATGTTCAATATGGAGAAGGGGGGGCAGGTACGTTTTCAGATGGTAAATTACACACTCAGATTTCCGACCCCAATTTTTACGGATATAAGGTATTAACTGAATTTGTTAAAGCGGGTGCACCAGAAGAAATTTTATTTATTTCCAAGCCTCATGTTGGTACGTTTCGTTTGGTTAGTATAGTAGAACATATACGGAATGAAATCGAAACCTTAGGTGGAAGCTACCAATTTAATGCCTGTGTAAAGTCGCTGATTATGGATCAAGATAGGCAGGTTAAAGGCATTCGTTTAAGCAATGGACAAGAAATTGAAACGCGTCACGTGATTTTAGCTACAGGACACAGTGCGCGTGATGTTATGATTGGATTAGCTGATCAGGAGGTTTTTATTGAGGCTAAACCCTTTTCTGTAGGTGTTCGAATAGAGCACCCTCAATCTTTAATTGACATGGCTCGTTTTGGATCTCAAGCAGGTCATAAATTGCTTGGGGCTGCTGACTACAAGTTGATCCATCATACGCAGAGCCAACGAGGGGTATATTCATTTTGTATGTGCCCTGGTGGAAGCGTTATTGCGGCGGCTTCAGAACCAGGTGGAGTGGTGACCAACGGTATGAGCCAATACTCTCGTGCTGAACGAAACGCCAATGCTGCTATTGTTGTCAGTGTTGCACCTGGTAGGGATTATCAAAATTATGCACTTGCAGGAATCGATTTTCAGAGAGATTTAGAACAGAAAGCTTTTGAGATAGCAGGAAGAAACTATAAAGCGCCTGCTCAGCGCCTAGAGGATTTTTTACACGACAGAGCCACCAAACGTTATGGTGACGTTGTGCCTTCTTACAAGCCCGGTACAGAACCTATTAATTTGACGACAATATTGCCCAAGTTTATTGTACAATCAATTAAAGAAGCTTTACCTGCTTTTGACCGAAAATTAAAAGGTTTTAATTTTGCTGATGCAGTCATGACAGGGGTGGAAACAAGAACGTCTTCCCCAATTCGAATAACTAGAAATGATAAATATCACAGTGTGAATACACCAGGGCTATACCCTTCGGGGGAAGGGGCTGGCTATGCAGGGGGAATTATGTCCGCTGCAATTGATGGAATTAAAGTGGCGGAGGCAGTAGCTCAAGATTTAACTAAATAGAAAACCTTACAATAAATTTTTCTGAATTATGCCAATCACCAGATTAAAAGGGGAGTTTAGAGTTGGGGTATGAATAATATTGGTACTGTATAAGGTATAAAGTAGTCCTTTATCGATTTAGGTATCTTTAAACTCTATATCTATAAAAGAGCTTAAAATATAGAGTTCGCGGTAGAAAGCCTAGAAGTTACTTGCGATATAAGCTTATGTTCTTTGTAAATATCTGAGTAAAAATACTAGCAAAATTATCTTTGAGAAAACTCCAAACGGCAAGTTTTACATGTAAGCAGAGCTCATAAGGTAAAATAATTTTTAATTTTTCTTAATATAACCAGAACACAATATACAGCTGGTATGCGTCGTTACTTTGGTTGCTCCCTCAATTAAATAGAATTAATGAGGGGAATGATACTCCATATAGACAGCGGTCTCTCCATAAGTTGTTACAATATCTTTTAACGTCCCTGTTGCTAGTTTAAAATAAAAACCATAATGGTGCCAAAATTTTTGCGAATTTTGCACGGAGACGAGACAGGCTTTGTCTAAATTTTTATCAGAAAGTGCTGAGAAAAAGCGCTTAACTAGACAGTTTGCGATTCCTAACCCTCTGGCGTCAGGATTAATGGATAAATCATGCAAGTAGAGACAATTTGGTTTTTCAACAATAGGTGCCGTTGCATTTAAAACAGGCGGTTTTTCGAGTAAAGCAGGTATGGATAATAAATAACCCCTTATAGTACCCTTGTATGTGGCGATAAAGCACGTATTAGGATTTGAACGTATTTTCAAACCCAAAATTTCTGCTGGTTCTGGTTCTATGGCATGATAGCAGCGTTTTTGTATTTCCATAATGGTGTTTAGATGGGAAAGCTTAGCAAAATGGGTAGTAATATCGGATTCTATCATTTAGTGTTACGATCAGACTCGTTTAATATTTGTTGTATAGTATATTTTCTTATTAAATTAAGAATGGGTGGGTTAAGTTTTATAGAACTGGATATGGGGTTGTATAAGTTAAAAACAATTGCAATACCGTTATTTTTTATCAAGAAGATGTTTTCTACTAAGTATTTTTGAGGGGTTCTTGGAAATATTAAACCTTAATTAGCGGAAGTTCATCCCAGCGGGTTGTATAGCGTTTGCTTAATAATTCACGTTTTAAATTCCATGGCGCCTCAGGGCGAATACCTCCAAAACGAATTGTACCGCGTCCTAATTTATGATTAATTTTGTCCAATGTTTTCATTAATATATCGTTTTTAAAAAAGGTAGGAGTGGTTTGTAATGATCTAAAAAAATCAAGTTGTCTCATATCTTTATCTACTAAGTCCAACAACATAACCCCCGCTTTTTGATAACAAAATTGTTTTTTGTAGATACTATGTACTCCTTTCTGAGCAGCTTGAATGATGACACGTGTGTCATCCGTAGGGTAAGGGAGTGGAATAACAATTGACGGGAAATAACGTAGGTGTTTGTCGTGAAAACGGTTTGTTCTCATAAACACTAAAATTGCCTGTGCTAAAGAGTGTTGTGCTCTTAGTTTTTCGGCACCGCGACTGGCATGGGTGCGAATTGCTTCGTGTATATCATTCAAATCGTTGCTAAGTTGGCCGAAACTGCGTGAGGTCATAATATTTTTTTTAGGCGTTTCTAAATCGCCTAGGTCAATACACGCAATTCCTCTGAGTTCCAATATCGTGCGTTCGACGACCACCGAAAAATGGTTTCTAATATGTTTGGGATCGGCGTTTCTTAGTTGCCAGGCATTTTTAATGGACATATTTTCTAGTCTTAAGGCTAATCGTTTTCCTATTCCCCATATATCAGTAACAGAAAAAGAATTTAAAATAGATTCCAATTCACTTCCATTATGATTTAAATAGTAAATCCCTCTAAATTGAGGGTTTTTTTTGGCGATGTGATTGGCAATTTTAGCCAAGGTTTTGGTAGAGGAAAGACCGATAGAGACGGGTATTCCTGTACATTGCCTAATTTTTGCTTTTAATTGAATGCAGTCGTTTATAAAATTTGTGTTGTCGTTTAGCGTGATAAAAGCTTCATCGATAGAGTAAAATTCTATTTCGGGTATATGTTGCTGAACAATATCAAACACACGTTGGCTCATATCGCCATAAAGTTCGTAGTTTGAGCTAAAAAGAATTATTTTTTTTCTAATATCTGGGGGGATTTTAAAGGCAGGCATACCCATAGGTACAAAAGGTTTTAGTTCGTTTGATCGCGCAATCACACAACCATCGTTATTAGAAAGAATGCCAAGGGGTTTACCGTCTAATTTTGGATTGAACGCTCGTTCGCAAGACGCATAAAAATTATTACAATCAATCAAACCGATCATTTGTGATGAGTTCGAAATGAATGAATGGTATGAATAATAACTCCCCAAATGTAAATTTCTTTATTCGTTATTCGAATAGGAGGGTAATTGGGGTTGCCTGATTTTAAATAAGGAATGTCATGCTCAATAGCCAGTGACTTACACGTAAGTTCGCCGTCCAAAGCAGCAATAACAATATCGCCTTGACGAGGTTCTAATGAGCGATCGACAATCAACAAATCACCGTCAAAAATACCATAATCCATCATCGAATCTCCAGATACTTTGATGTAATACGTTGAAGAAGGATGATGAATAAGATGTTCTAATAAATCCAACCTACTTTCGATATAATCATCGGCTGGTGAGGGAAACCCCGCATGAACAGGAATTTCAACATAAGGTAATTCTATGTATTCTGTTCGAAATTGAACCTTGCTAATATGAACCGCAACGGCTTCCACCAATGAAATCTCCATTCATAACTGTCTGAAAAGATACAATTTCACATTCATATACAGAAGAGCAAATAAACAAGCAATATAAGAGTTATAAGTTATTTACCAATAATGGATAGTATTATAAGAAATAATGAAGCTAAAAATTACTATTAAACCGTTGTTAATAACCTATTCCTAGCTTATTATTGCTTCTTAACAAAAATTGAAGATCACGCTATTTACATAATATTTTAATATTTTCTTTGCACAAAATAGACCATTTTGATGGTCTGTTTTTTCTTGGCAATGCATTGATATTTTTTAACTATTCTTATGGGATATCATGTTTAATTATCAGTAATAATTTGTATTTCGTACAAGTGCTTGAGACGATTTCATAAAATGCTTTAAATTTATTGTAACCGTTTTATTAAGCTCACTGCATTTAGCTTTAAGCTAAATAGATTTTTAATGCCTCAAGAGAGTATCAATCCCAACGACATAAATAATTTTAACCCCCAATCACGCATTCATATCCCATATTTTGGACGATTGATTTTAATTTTTCTATGGTTTCAGGAGGATTTTTAGCTTCTTTAGGCATAGCATAATCCATACCTAACAGATCGTACTTATTTTCACCAAATGTATGATAAGGCAATAAATGGATGACTTGAACATTATGCATGGTATCAACAAAGTTACAAACTGCTTTGATGTTTTCTTTGTCGTCATTAATATTTGGAATTAAAGGTACTCTCACCTCAACGTTTGTAATTTCAGAAATTAAAACCAAATTTTCCAGAATAATTTGATTGGAACATCCTACCGCCCATTGGTGAATTTTATTATCCATTACTTTGATATCGGTTAACGCCAAGTCTACATAAGGCATTACCATTTCAATTGTTTTTTTAGAAGCCGTTCCCGTTGTTTCCATTGCCGTATGCCATCCTTTTTCTTTGCATGCTTTTAGCATTTCAAGAGCAAATTCCGGCTGGAATAAAGGTTCCCCTCCTGAAAGTGTAATTCCACCATTGGATCGTCGATAGAGCGTAGAATCTTTTTGCAATTCTTTCATAACACGGCCAACGTTAGTACGTTCTCCTTTCATTTCCAGTGCTTGCATTGTACAGACTTCAACACAGGCATTACAGGCAACGCATTTGCTTCGATCAATAAAAGAGGGGGATTCAAAAGAAATCGCATCGTATGGACACACTTCGATACATTTTCCACAACGATCACAATTTTGTTTAATAAAAAATAATTCTGGCTGTGGGTTACGGGACTCAGGATTGCAACACCATTTGCAAGACAATGGACAACCTTTAAAAAAAGGAATAGTTCTAATTCCGTTTCCATCATGCAAAGAAAAGCGCTGAATATTAAAAATAATTCCTTCGGTATTATAATTCGCTGACGGCATCATCTTTCCTTATCGCTCCAGTAATCCTTAAAGAGGATGTTTATTCTCTTATAAACATCCTCTCTTTATCTTTTTAGCTATGGTTTAAGAAAGACTAAAAATGCTGTTCTGTACGGCTGATAATATCGTCCTGTACGTCTTTTGCTAACGTAATAAATTGAGCACTGTACCCTGCAACTCGAACGACTAAATCTTTATATTTGGATGGATTTTGTTGTGCTGCTATTAAGGTTTCCCGATCGACGACATTAAACTGAATATGCATTCCTTTTTTGTCAAAATACGTTCGCAACATACTGGAAAAATTCTTTAATCCATTATCCCCAGCCAAGGAAGAGGGCAAGAATTTTTGGTTATAGAGCGTACCGTTCGATGCAAGGAAATGATCAAGCTTTGAAACAGAATTAGCCGCTGCTGTAGGACCGTTTACGTCCTTTCCTTGTCGTGGAGATACCCCATCGGCCAAAGGAGCTTGGGCAGGACGACCATTTGGCATCGCCCCTACGTAACGACCAAACATAACGTTCGCAGAAACCGGGTAAATGCCTGCTTGGAATTGTCCATTCCGTGGGTTTTTATATTTTTCTACTTCACGGCAGTATAATTGTGCACATTTACGGGCAATAAGATCCACTTCGTCAATATCATTGCCATAAGAAGGCGTATTATCCAACACGCGACGAATGGATTCAAAGTCAGAATTGGCTTGCGTATCAATACGACCTGAGGATTGATCAAATTGTTTTGCACTACCGCTTTTAATGGCATCCCGATCAAACGGACGGTTAAAATTAGCTTCTAATGCTGCTTTCAATTGCGTCATGGTTATTTTATGGTCTTCGAAAACTTGTTTTTGAATAGCATAAATTGAATCTGCAGAATCAGATACGCCAAAAGCTTGAGGTCCTGTAAAGTTATAAATCGCTCCACCTTCTTGTACGCTTTTGCCTCTGGCAGTACAATCCTCAACCAAAGCCGATAAGAAAGGCAAAGGAGCACGTTCTGCATGCGCCATATCCGCACAGTTGCAAGCTTCTACCAATAGCTTAACAAAGTATTCAAGTTGTTTTTGGAATGCATTTAGTAACGTATCGGTGTCTTTAAAACTTTCCATTTCCCCCGTTTGTGGGCCGAACTGCTTACCATTCAAGCGTCCATTATTCAATGTTACTTCAAAAATTTTAGCCATATTAAAGAAAGCGGCGTCGTGTTGCCCTTCGGTACGATGTGGGACAGAGGGTTCAACGCAACCAATAATGCTGTAATTACGGGCATCTTCTAAGGACACGTGACGATTTTGCATCGCAGGAATAATGACCTCGTCGTTATACATGGCGGGTACGCCTAATCCTAAACGAATGACTTCACACGTTCTGAATAAAAATTCATCGGGAGTACCTTGCCATACACGGGCAGAGAAAGAAGGTTGAGGCAAGGCTACATGTGCGGTTGCCTCCATGCACATATATGATATTTCGTTGGTTGCATCGATACCGTCTTGCGTTTGGCCTCCGATGATCAAATTTTGAAACATGGCATAACCCGCAAATGCCTGGGCGGATAGTTCATCTCGACATTTATTAAGGTCGTTTAATTTTATCCAAATGCAATCCACTAATTCTTGTGCGGCTTCTTTGGAAATGGTTTTGTCCGAAACAAGATAAGGATACATATATTGGTCAAACCGTCCGGGTGAAATAGAGTGACCGCTGCTTTCGATCTGAATTAATAATTGTACGAACCAAAAGGACTGACACGCTTCGTAAAAATTGGTTGCCCCATATTCCGGAACGCGATTGCAAATGGAAGCAATGGTGAGCAATTCATTTTTTCGAACTTGATCGGCCTCTAATTCCGCCATTTGTCTGGCTTTTTCAGCATACCGTTTGGCAAATTGAATGGCCGCAGAATAAGCAATGATAATGGCATTATAAAAATGTTTTTTCTTAGGATACTCTGGGGCATTTTTATCCTGTTTATCTAAAACAGCAGTAACCTCGTCTATAATGCCTCGAAAACCGATTTTTAAAATTTTGCCATAATCAACTGTGGTATGACCAACGCCCCCATTGAGATAATTCCCAACCGTAAAGACACCCTCAGCCATACATTGTTTGGCTTCATCAGACAGGTAACAATTTCCCAAATCGCTTACCGTCTTACCAGGCCAATAGGTAAACGCTTCATGCAACGTTTGGGCAACTTCTTTCGGAATGATAGAAGGATCGGCTTTACGATGTTCCATCGTATCAAATTCGTCTTCAATCCAAGCAAAGGAATATTCCGGAAAAACAGAGGCAGACCGAATGTGCTTTGTGGCAGACCCTACGATCAATTCATGGTCCCGAATGGTAATCGGTAAGTGCGTAAGAATTTTTTCCAATGCTTTTGCCCGACGTAAAATAGGCGGCAAATTTTCGGTTTCTTTATACGCTTCTGTAACTAATTTTGCACGGTCAGATTCAACTTCTGGCTTAGCGTTTAAAATCGCTTCTTTTAACTTCAAAATACGTAAAGTTGGTCTAGAAAACCCTTTTTCAATCATAGCTTATCTCCCCCTTATAAGCTTTTAATTTTAAAATATTTAATACATTATTTTACGTTTAAAATGCGTTGTTTATAAATATTCATAAAAAAAGTTTATCCAACTTTTAGGGTGTCGTCTAGAATTAAAACAGAGCAAAGTGGAACGGATAACATTTAATTTAATGTCAAAAATTTACAGATACTTTACTTTTTATATTTTGGCCTTGGTTTCGAAATGTATGGGGTATGAACAACGTTTTCAGAAAATAGCGTACTTATATTGAGAGATGTTTTTTACTTAATGTGAGGCATATTAGCTTTTAATCATGAAACTTTGATTTAGAACATGTCAAAAAGAAAAAAGTTTAAATCAATCTATATTATGAAAGCAAAAAAAGACACGCAGCACAAAAATTTTGGACAGGTATAAATTACTTTAATATGATTATATAAATAATAATTTTCGAAAAAAATTTTTATTATTTAATCGAGTAATTAATAAAGATTTGTTAGAATCTATTTATGTTTTTGAAATCAAACCATTAATTTTGGAAAACAAAAAATTTTATAGTTTGTTACAATTCAAACCGTTTGATTGCATAGTATTGAAAAGTTTAATTTCGATTTTGATATATATAATTTTAAGGGCAGAATATAAATGGAAAAAAGCATGAAAGAACATATTTTAACTTTAATTCAACGCCCTAATTTTTTTAAATCTATTTTTCAATTACATAATTTTAATTTGGATGAGTTAAACGATCAGCTCATCATCTTACACAATAATAATGAAATTAATATAATATCGGCGATTATTAAGTCAAATGAAAATGTTGAAATTATTGAACAAATTGTAGGAATATTTAAGATATTACTACCAAAAATCAAAGCGGAAGTGAAAGACATCATAGAATGCATAGAATTTTTGACAAAATCATTGCATGCTGACCCTGAAAGCTTCAATGCAAAATTATTTATAGAAGATAAGATTTTTTCTTTCAAAGATGCAATTATTAATTTTTGCGAACGTGATCAGGCAAGGAGCAAAGACTTGCTCGCTATTGCTCAAAAAAAGGCAGGGGCCGAAGGTTTATACTTTTTTTTCGCTTTGGTGTCGGGGGCAAAATCCGATCCTACTTATTTTACAAAAGAGGCTAAAAAATTATTAGAACTACCATATGAATCCGGACTTAGCGGAGTAATTTTCGCCTTAGGAGAGATGAATATAAATCCCAGCGATACATTAACCGTTATCCAAGCTATAATATGTGCTGCAAAAAAGAATCCTTTTGAGCCAGTGTTAAGACGGTCGATTGAAGCGTTATGTGAATTATGTATTCCCAAACATGAGAATGAATTACTTATTTTTTTGAAAAACCATGAGAATATTCATTACGATTCTTTTAGTAGAATAGCATTGTTGAATTATTTTAAAATTATTGAGGAAGCGACGGAAACGAGCATCACAGAAAAATTATGGGAAATTGCTGTTTCTTCTATCCAAAGAAATGATAATGAGGGTTCAGTTCGGTCTAATTTCATTTTTAAAATACAAGAATTGCTGGAAAAAGGAAATTACAACTATGTTACCGATTATATTGAAAAACTAATTTTATCGGGTTGCGAAAGCCACGTTTACAGTAAGGTATTTGAGTGTTTTTATTGGAAGACACCTCAAAAGGAGATAGTTCAATATCTGTCGTGTTTGGTAACGCGATGGCTGTTGTCTAAAAATCGTATTTTGGAGATGGCGTGTGAAACGCTAATACAATCATTTTTACACAAAAATATTTTATTAAAAGCGGATGAAAAGCAGTTAAGGAAAAACAATAGTTGTTCTTTTTTATCACGAAAAGCCTGCGGATGGTTTTTTTATTATCCTGAGATTATGGTTCATTTCATTCTATCTTTGGTAGACAGTGCTCCTTCCGAGGAGTTGTCAGAAATTAAAGAACTATTATTTAATCCAATATTAATTAGCTACCCTAAAAAGTTACAAGCGTATTTTAAAAATAATATAAAAAATTACTCAGTAAAAGTTAAAAAATTTATTGAAGATTTTTTAAGGAAATACAAGGCATATTATGAAAAACCGCTTAGCGAATGTTGTTTTGAAAACCTAGTTCCTGGTAAAAATTATATTGAGGAACTTGTCCCTAGTGCATTCGAACGTTTTCTATCAAATCAATATTTTAATGATGTTTATAAAATAGAAGACGAAAAAAGTTGGAAAAATTCAACTATAGCTCGGCTTGGGGTAAAACAAGAAATTATTGCATACGGTGCAGCTGCGATTGTTTATCAGATTGATCCTAAAGGAAAAAAAAAATAATCGTCAGGAATTGCCATTGATTTCATTTCCAATTCCTATACTTAACCCTTGTATTTCATATTTAGCACCAAGCTGGTTAGAGCGTTTAATAGATTTATTTAGAAATGAAGGGCACGTATTTTGAAATTGATATTAAAAGATTACCTTAGATCCTTAAAGGAAAGGGATGAATTGGATGCACTTTTACCCAATCTTGTCTCTGAAATGGGGCTAAATGTGTTGGGAACGCCTCGTCGTGGTTGTAAAGAATATGGAGTTGATTTTGCTGCAGTAGGTTGTTTGACAAATAGTAATGATTGCAGGGGAGAAAAAGAAAAAATATATTTATTTTCATTAAAACAAGGGGATTTGGATCGAAAGACATGGGATGACGCGTCTGCGCAATCATTGCGACGATCATTAAATGAAATTAAAGATGTTTACATTGCGCAGCGCATTCCCAAAGAACATAGTGAAAAACCCGTGGTTATTTGCTTATGTTTTGGAGGTGAAATTAGTCCTAGTATTCAGGATAATGTTAGAGGTTATATAAAAAATGAAACGAAAGAAAATCTTTCATTTGAAGAGTGGAATGGCGATAAAATTGCCTACTATATACAGCAATATTTCATGCATGAAAAAATAGCCCCAGAAGAATTGCAAAGTGATTTTCGCAGATCATTGGCAATGGTTGATAATCCAGAAACTTCATTTTATTATTTTAACAAGATTGTTAATTTGCTCACAGTAGAAAAAGAATGTGAAAAAGATAAAAAAATAGATAAAGAAATATTATCGTCTATACGGCAATTGTATGTGTATTTGTGGATTTTGTATGTGTGGGGCAGAAAGGAAAATAATATTGAGAGTGCTTATCTATGTTCTGAAATAATTGTACTTTACATTTGGGACAGAATTAAAGGGTATTTTGATAAAGAAAATGCTACAGAAAAATCCATACAAAAGATCTTTAATTCTATTTTAGAGTTGTATTTTAAAATTAACGAAGAATATTTAGATGAAAAAATTATTCCTTATACGAAAAAATTGTTTTGCCTATCGTTTGCTGTGAATTCAACGTGTGATGTAGATATAAATTTAAAATTATTTAATATTCTAGGCCGTTTAGGAACTGCTGGTCTTTGGCTTTTGTGGAGACTGAAAAAGGCAGAGGCAGGTGAATATAAACAAAATTTAGTCAAACAAAAGCAAACCTATCAAGAAGCTATGAAACAGCTTATTTTAAATAATCCCATATTGTTAAGTCCTTACAAGGATGATCAAGCCATTGAAATTAGTTTGGCTTTGCAATTTCTAGTTTCGACCAATCAGAATAATCGTCAATTTATCAAAATGTGGTTGAGCGAAATGTTATTAACGATAGATTGGGTATTAAACAAACATGATAAATATCCATTAGTAACTACAGAATATATGGATTTACTAAAGCATCCATTGCACAAAACGGAAGAATACCGTAAAAGCTGTACGAAAACCTCTATTTTATACCCTTACCTCTTTATTTTTGCTGCCATATTGGAATTCGATGATATTTGCAATTTCTTAAAAGATTTAAGAAAAAAAATTTTCTCCCATTCTACATTTCAATTATTTTTGTGGGGATCCGATTCAGAAGCATGTTTTTATAGAAATAATAAAGAACATGGCATTGCGTTTATTGATCTTAATCTAAATAAAGACATTAAAGGATTATTACAGGAATTAAAAAATGAGTGTGATCATTCGTATTACTTTGAAAATATGAGTCTCGTTCAAAAAAATTTTATACCAATATTACTAACAGGTTGTCGGCATTATCGACGCCCTATTCCATTGCAATATTTACTTAAAATAGAAGTTCAGTAAGGCTAAAATTTTCTTTTTGAATTAATGAATCAAAGAGCAAATACTTAAAAAACATCAGTTTTGTAAAAAGTAAATTAGAGTTTGATTTTGCTTAGTTTGAAATGGTGGAAGGGGGTTGGATTCGAATAAGATTAATAACTAATTGAAAATTAATGATTTTTATATAGTTAGTTAAATTG
>NZ_CAWUGZ010000117.1:0-4012 GCF_963921845.1 Commensalibacter sp. Nvir
GTATTAACCCATAATTTTATATCAAATTATAAATATTTTTTATCGTTTGGTTAGTGTTTGGGTAAATCTAAATACTATAAAATATAATGTTTTCGAGTATTTTTACTAAAATCATATTCGTAAATGTATGGATATTTGAATATTTTTTGCAATCAATGTTGTGTTTGTAAAGCGACTTTCAATATTTCGATGTAATAATTTACAGAAAAAAGTTTTCAATAGGGACATAGATAAACTATTTTTATTATTATTAATATAATCTTTTTATAATGGCTCTGGTTTAGTAATTATTTTTTTTCGACACCATATGCCACTTGTTTTAATTTTTGCGAACTTTTTTTGGAAATGTGAGCACACCATGAAAAAAACTCAACATGATGTCAATACGCTTATTCCGCGAAAAACAATAATAGTATTAAATGGTTTAGCCAACTATTATGGAAAGAAAATTGTTATTGATTTTGCGTTAATATCGTATGAATTTATTAATGAAGCAGGCCATCAAACCGTTCAAGGTGATAATTTATTATTAGAAATTCAAATATCGGAGGAAATTGATGATATCATCATTGGAAAAACATGTATCATTAAAATATTTGATGATCAAAGGGAAATAAAAGCATTTCATTTTATCGTGCTTAGCAATCAGCTGGAAGAATCTAAAGAATATGCAAACAGAATTTTAAAGCTTCAGTTGTTGGATAAAAAAGATTACGAATGTACTCATGGTTCAAATCCAATACCTATTGATTTACCAACCGAACCATATGTGAGTGAACTTCCATTTATCAACAAGACCATAAGTAGAAGATCGCTATGGGTTGCCCTTATAATTGGATTTGTTGCTGTTGCTATTTTAGGTACTTTATTTACAATTTATCATGTTATGAATGGGCCTTACCCTATAATAAAGACGGTAAAATTACTTTGAATATTTTTTAGTTGAAGAAATAAAATACTTTAATTCGTTAAGCCTTAAAGTATTTTTAATGAATTATAAGAATAAAAAAACCAGCTATTCTAACTTTTTTGTTTATTACTTTTTAATATAATTTGTGTTAAAAAATAAAGAATTTTCTAGGGCAAGCAAAGCTTATATGAAAGGTTCATTGCTTTAAATATAATCAATGGGATTATTTTAAAAAACACTCGCAGCCAATCCAGTAGAGCTTTGATAAATGAACATAGTCAATAAAAATTCGGTTTTATAAAAATGATAGCGTATGAAAAAGATATAATCAGAACTATCAAATCCTTAATTGATAACCTATGCGTAATAAAAAAAATAATTAGATTTTACGATAGGCTGTAAACTAAGAGGAAATGGTTACTTATTTACTCAAATGGTTTTTGCGCATCTTTAATTTTATTGTTTAATGAAGCTAATGTAACCAACTGAACCATTAAATATTAAGCCTTACTAAGTCAGATCAAAAAAATAAAAAGTTAGGAACTCTAAGATTGTATGTTTAATAATAAAATTAATTCTGTTCCAGTTCGTCAATTGTGAACAATTACATAACCTCTTCTAGGTTAAATGAAAACTATAATCGTTCTTTCTTTTAACATTTATATCATTACCAGAGTATGAGATTTTGTAAAAAGGAACGAAATCGCTAATGATCCTAAATTTATTTGTTACGTAGTGTCCTCTAAAAAAATATAAGTTAGTTTAAAAAATAAATGTTATTTCAATGGATCATGATTTATCTAAATTTTGAATAGGTACTAAATGCATTTGACTAGTGCTTTAAATTAAAATCCTTAAAGTGAGATTAACGTGTTATTTTTTAGTTGTACTAAATCATTATTTAACTCAATGTTTCATTCGTAAACATTTCTCTATAAAATCTAGACGGGAAGCAAAAGGATCCTTTTCAAAATGCACGCCTTGCATTGAAAAATGAAAAAGATTTTGTGAATTTTTGGTGAAAGGCTTAAATTGGTCAAATCCAGCTATTGATGGATTTCCTGATTTGGCAAAATTAACCCAACTTGTCATCATTAATTTTGCCATGGCTTCATCTTGTGCACTAAAGGTTTTGTATTGTTGATCTAAGTTGTCAAATACAAAAGGAATTTCAGAAGCATGGGGAGCACCATAGTGGGTATAGGCTCTAACGGAACTAGGAATATAAGAAAAACGATAACGATAAACTGGTACATTTTTTTGTGAAACTTGAATTTCTAGCTTTCTCGTCGGTTCAATAATTTGTAGATCAGCTAGGATTTTATACGCCGTGCTTTTTTCAGATTCTTTGCCGGAAGGATTATAGATTTTATTGATATCTTGTATATCTGTGCCAAGTTCTTTGGCAAGTTCGTTTAAGGGCGGAGGAGAAAGTGTTAAATAATCTCCATCATTATCCCCAATTAGCGAGGGTTTAGGGGAAAAAAGTCCTTGCTGATAGGCGTCATCCAATTTTTGTTTTAGTAGAATGCCATCAATTGTCAACCCTGCAAAGTAATTAGGTTGTAGATCTTGAAGGCTTAGATTATCGACAATTTCTTGTGATGTTAATTTGCGTAGCTGTTGCAAAGTTTGTGAATTGTTACCAAAAATACGGTGTTTGGTTGCAAAATTAAGACCAATTGTTTCAGCTGTATTAAGAGGTGTGGGAGAATAAGCTTGGGAGTGGCCCGTTCCCGATTGAATAATAACTTTGCTAAAAAGATCCTCAGTGTCCATTGACGTCATGAGGGCAAGAATAGAAGCCCCACCTGCAGATTCACCAAAAAGGGTAACGTTCGTATTGTCACCACCAAATGCTGCGATATTTTTTTTAATCCATTGCAAAGCAGCGATTTGATCCATTAACCCATAATTTACCCAATTATTTTCTTCGTTTTCTTTTTTTAAAGCAGGGTGAGCAAAAAATCCAAAACGTCCTAAACGATAATTTATGGTAACGACGATTACCCCCTGCTGGGCGATTTTATTACCGTCATAAATAGTTTTAGAGGTTCCTCCCGTAACGAACGCCCCTCCATGTATCCATACCATGACAGGAAAATGATACTGTAGGTCAGGTTGTTCAAAAATATTTTTGGGTGTCCAAATATTTAAATATAAGCAATCTTCACTTGTTAATCGTAAATTGTTATTATTGTCTTCTGGATTAAGTTTTTGGCTGCAATTAGGCCCAAAATCTTTGGCTAATCTCGTTATTTGACCCCACCCTAAAGCAGGTTGTGGAGGAAGCCAGCGGTTTTGATCTGTTGGGGCAGCTGCATAAGGTACGCCTTTGAAAATTGCCAGATTATCGGAATAATAACCTTGGATATCTCCCTGATTCTGCAGGTGAACCACGGGATCGTTTAAAGAAGTAACTTGTGCGCTACAAGGCTTTATTGAATTTATAACAATAGCCATTATTCCTATCCATAGATAACAGCATTTGACGTTTAATCGGGATGGAAATTTAGTGAAAAACAATGTTTTATCAATCAAGAGTAGGTAGTATTAATACGTTTGTATTAAAACAATTAAAATTTACATAAATAGAAATTAAAAAAATACAAGCTTTGACTTAGTTTTAGACTTAAAATTTAAACAATTCTTATGGTGTTGTTAAAGGTTAATTTATTTTACATGCGCAATTTAGATATAATTAAGTATTACAATAGTGAGACTTTACAATAATCTTAACAGTTTTGATCGAGTACGAACCGAGATTATATTGCATTTAACGTTTGTAGGTCAGAAAATAAAATACTACTGTTTAAATTATTTCTTTTTGCAAAAAAGCAAGGCGAGTGCAGATAAAACTCCAATTCCATTAAATGCCAGCTCTTTTTTTCTCTTATGAAATAACCCTGTCATCATGAGGCAGGTGGCGGTGGAAAGCAATAACAAAGCCCCCAATTTCGAAGTTTTTTTGCAAAACAACATTGAAACTCCGGTGATTTGGGTGCCTCCCAAAAGTTTCATGTTCGATGTAGACCAGCCTAAATTGGCAAATCGTTTTGCTTGTATATTAAAATTAAAAACCTTGCTCAAACCACATAAAGC
>NZ_CAWUGZ010000118.1:0-7185 GCF_963921845.1 Commensalibacter sp. Nvir
GTCTTATTATATATATATTATATATTTTAATGCCTAGGAAAGGCACAAACAATGTCTATCGTTACACCATCTCATGGCTCTGATCAAAACAAATCTATCATTGAAAATGAAATTAATCATTTTAATGCGTTATCGCAGCAGTGGTGGGACCATTCAGGGCCCATGAAAACACTACACGATATGAATGATCTAAGAATTTCTTGGATCGATAATAAGTTGAAAAAATTTAATATTACTAAGCCCCAAAAAATTTTGGATATAGGATGTGGGGCTGGACTAGCCAGCGAAAGTTTAGCAAAATTGGGTTATGATATAGTGGGTATTGATGCGGGTGAAGAAGTCATTAAGGCCGCACAAAGCCATTTGGATAAAGTACCTTTACCACAACATAGTGGAAAGATAACCTATCGCATTGGATGTATCGAAGAATTAGACCCCAAGTTCCAGCGCTTTTCAATTGTTATTGCTCTTGAATTACTTGAACATGTTAAAAATCCTCATGAATTTATTCAACATATTTCGAACTTATTAACACCGACGGGCAAGGTTTTCATTTCTACTATTAACCGAAATCTTAAATCATATTTTTTTGCCAAAGTCGGTGCAGAATACGTGACACGTTTGCTACCCGTTGGAACACATAATTGGAAACAATTTGTCACGCCCAACGAATTGAGACAAATGGCTCATCAAGCTGGCCTAAGAATAGTTGATATCGCTGGTTTAACCCTTAGGCTAAACGGCTGGAAAATTACAAAACATCCTTCAATTAATTATATTACCTGTTTATCAAAAAATTAATTAACTCAAAATATGTCAGTATATCGAAAATATGTACCAACAATTATAATTTTTAAACTACAATTTTTATATAAAGAAGATTATTTTATTTCTCTAATAACATTGATTGCCGACCCAATACAAACTAGAATTGCCGCTCTCACAACAACTGTAATTAAACAAAATGACCAATTCTCTGTTTTATTACTAATAAAACAGAGTAAATAATTAATATTTAATTTTGCCTTATTTTAGAATCTATTCTATCATAAATTAGGCTTAGTTTTACAGACCTCAAATTTCCATATTTTTATATGAGTAAAAAGATAAATTAACCCTATTTCTACTAGTTATAATATTCCAAACGATTCAAAACCTCCAGCTTAAATATTGGCGACGTCTAAAAATATTTTTTTACCCGTTTGAAACAATCCATATATAAAATTACATTAATAGTCCGTTTATTGATGCAGCACACTTTTTGTTGAAGTAAATTTTGTAAAATAAAATAATTTTATTTATTATTTAATCGACAGTCTTTAGAGATACTGCCATGATAACGATACCATGTTTGTGTTTGTCCAAATAAGCTAATTCCTATATAACCTCTTAATTTTAACTCATGATCATTATGCAACCATATCATAGCATTGTAAATTTTTTCATTTCGAGGATCCATAATCTTACCTACCCAAACTGATTTATTTTTCTGTTGCGTAAAATCCTTCAACATTAGTAAATTGCATTGAGAATGTCCTTTTGTATTCAAGGGTGCAGTATTGCCCTCATACTGCATCCCTACGAAACTCCCACAAAGAAAAGCTTTGCACTTAAAAATATTAAAAACTCCATCTTCTTTTCTAGTGGCCCATAACCCTTCAAAAGATGAGGAAGAACTTTGAGCAAAAGACATAGTACAGCCATAGTAAAAAAGAAAAACAAGGCCTGCACAAACAGCAATAAAAAAACGCATAAATTTAACCTACTTCCGTAGGATTGTTTAAAATATTAACCAACCCTTATAAAATTTTTCAGGGATCAATGCTGTAAAATTTGATCAAGCTTACCTGAGGCGTCTAGTTTTAATAAATCATCGCACCCACCGATAGGTTTGTTATCAATAAAGATTTGAGGAACGGTCGTCTTTCCTCCTGATTTTTGTATGGCTTCTTCCCTTTCTTTACTGCCTTTAGGAGCATTAATCTCGTTAAATTTAATATTTTTTGACTTTAAAAGGTTCAATGCTTTGTGACAAAAGGGACAACCGGGTTGGGTGTATATATCAACATTAGCCATGTTATTTCTCCACAATAATTAAACTCTAACTATTGCATCTTATTCAATTCTGTAGTGAATATAAATGCAATAATTAAAAATTACATGAATGTATCATTAATGAACATCAAAACTAAATTACTTTAGCTACGGCGCTTACATCCACCCGAGATACGTTCCCTTGCTCTTTTAATATTAAACTACAAGCTTCAAGCGTAGCCCCTGTCGTAAATACATCATCTACCAAAATAACATGTTTCCCTATTAATTTTTTTCGATAGCTCGGATGTAATTCAAAAGCTCCATTTAGGATAGATTGTCTTTCTTGCTTGTTAAAATGTCCTAAAGGCACAGTTTCTTTGCTACGAGTCAATGCTAACGGCAGGACTTCAATGGATTGTTTTTTACTTAAACACCACGCTAACAACGCGGACTGATTATACTTTCTTTGTTTCAATCTTTTGGAATGCAAAGGAACAGGAATTAAATAATCCGCTTGTTTAATTAAGTCAGACAAATTCCTGAGCATCATATGCGTTAAAAAATTTAAGCTTTGTAATTGATCTGAGTATTTTAAGGGAAGCAAAAGCTCTTTTACAGACTGATTGTAGACCAAGGCTGCGCGACACTCTGTCCAAACAGTAGGGTTTTCCGCACAAGATGCACAAATAGAATGATGCCTAATTTCAATCTCAGAAAGAAAAGGAGTCGCACACGACTTACAATAAGGGGGTTCTACAAATACCAATCTATTAAAACAAGACGAACAAATATCGCCTGAACCCTCTATGGCTTCTTTGCATATCAAGCATTTTTTAGGTATCAGTATGTCTAAAAAAAATTTATGCCACGCATCAAAAAAAGGTTTTTTTTCTTTAAAATTCATCTTACTTAGCCACTTTGATGAAACATCAAGCAAATATTATATAAAAACCTGCAAGGAATTGCTTTTACAATTTCTTAAATAAAAAAACTCTTTCGACGCATACAACAAGGCGTTTCGGCCAGGTAGTGTTAATTTTCTATGTCACTAACATTATTGCCCAATAAGATGAAGCGCTATTTCTCGAATGTGACGCTGTTTTCTGTGTTCAAACAAATATATACCTTGCCATATGCCCAAAACCATACATGCATTAACGATAGGAACAGACAGTTGCGTTTGGGTCAAAACGGTTTTGATATGAGCAGGCATATCGTCTAAACCTTCAGTATTATGCAAATACGCTCGGTTTTCTGGCACTAATTCATTTAAATAATTTAAAATATCACTCTTTACATTGGGATCGACATTTTCTTGCACTATAAAAGAGGCAGACGTATGCCTACACCATAAAGTTAACAATCCAGTACTTATTCCTGATTTCAAAACCCAATTGGACAATTCAAGGTTCAACAACGTTAATCCTTGTCTTTTAGTTTGAAGTTTTAAAAAACCAGTTTGCTGTCTCATTATTTTTGTTTACTTTACATAGCCTACCAACGACTCAACTTTTTCAATAATAGGATTAGCAATTGCAGAGGCTTTTTCCGCGCCGCTTCTTAATATATTGAGAATATATTGAGAATCGTTTAATAAATGATGCGTTTCTTTTCGTATAGGAGAAATGATTTCGATTACTATATCGGTTAACGCTAGTTTAAGTGCAGCAAATCCTTTACCGCCAAAATCTTTTAAAACATTTTCAATAGGTTGTTGAGCCAATACGGAATACATGGATATTAAATTTTTAGCT
Source organism: Commensalibacter sp. Nvir (assembly GCF_963921845.1). NCBI lineage: Bacteria > Pseudomonadati > Pseudomonadota > Alphaproteobacteria > Acetobacterales > Acetobacteraceae > Commensalibacter > Commensalibacter sp. Nvir. Next base: position 3,792 of record NZ_CAWUGZ010000118.1, read on the forward strand.
TCTAAACGACGATCCAATTCATTTTTTTCAAAAGGTAAAGGTTCCGCATCACTTTTCGCTTTTCTAATTTTTAAGGCGATATCATCATCTGTGTCCAATAGCGTAATACGACCCTGTTCGGAAGGATCAGACTTAGACATTTTTTTACTACCATCCCTTAAATTCATTACCCTTGCGCTAATTTCTGGAATAACTCCTTTAACTTCTCGAAAAAAATCAACTTTATAATCGTGATTAAATTTTTGGGCAATATCGTTGGTAAGCTCGATATGCTGACGTTGATCTTCACCTACAGGAACATACGTCGCTTGATAAACCAAAATATCCGCTGCCATTAAATTGGGATAAACATAAAGCCCTGCCGAATACGCTTCTCTATTCTTACCCGCTTTGTCTTTAAATTGAGTCATTCTGTTCATCCACCCAACTCTAGACACGCAGTTGAATATCCATGCCAATCGTGCGTGCGCATGGACGGCCGATTGATTAAACAAAATATGTTTCTTAGGATCAATGCCACATGCCATCAAAACGGCCGTTTGCTCAATAATTTGGGTTTTTAGCAAATGCGGTTCCTGCCAAACCGTGATTGCATGCATATCTACCAGACAAAACAAACATTCATTAGCGTTCTGCAATTCTACCCAATGACGGATAGCACCTAAGTAATTTCCAATATGAGGAATTCCTGTAGGTTGAATTCCTGAAAATATTCTTTTTCCTGACAGTTTATGCACTTTATAAAAACCTTAACCAAACTCTAACTATTTTGAGGAGCTTTTGTAACCCCAACTAAATGAATTTTAAAAACCAATGGACTGTTTGAAGGGATAATCCCCATACTTTTGTTTCCATATCCTAACTGAGGGGGAACGTAAATTTTCCAAATATCCCCCGGGTGCATCTTGGGTAAAGTTTCCATCCATCCTGGTATCAATCCATCCAAAGGCATCTGTATTAATCCTGTACCATGTTTATCCGATGAGTCAAAAATGACTCCATCTGGCAAACGTCCTTCATATTCTAGAAGGATCAAATCGCCTGGAGCAGGCGAAGCATCTTTTGAATCGCCAGAACGTATAATCTGATAAGCCAATCCGCTGGGCAATGTTTTGACACCAGCCTGCATTTCAATTTTTTTCATATATTGTTCTGGTGTTAACTCTTGCTCTTTATGTTCAGCACAAGCGTTTAAATTTAGAACTAAAGAAAGCAGCATGAAGCCAAAAGCTATTTTCCTCATAAATTTTCCCCTAAATTGTCGTAATTAACCTATCCTATAGACTGCCACCGCGTCTTCCTGCCTGAGCACCTAACCGCAAACGTAACGCATTAAGTTTAATAAATCCCTGAGCATCAAGCTGATTATAAGCCCCTTCATCGTCTTCGAAGGTTACAACGCGCATATCATAAAGACTATTCGGACTTTCGCGTCCCATAAGGATTATATTTCCCTTATATAACTTAAGTTTAACTCTGCCCGTTACAGAATGTTGACTTTCATCAATTAAAGCTTGCAGCATACGCCGTTCTGGTGAAAACCAAAACCCATTATAGATTAATTCAGCGTAACGGGGCATAATACTATCTTTTAGATGGCCTGCTTCACGATCAAGCGTTATACTTTCCATATTCCTATGGGCAAAGAGCAAAATAGTTCCACCCGGTGTTTCATAAATTCCACGGGATTTCATCCCCACAAATCGATTTTCTACGAGGTCAAGACGTCCAATACCGTTCGCTTTGCCTAGCTCATTCAATTTGGTAAGCAACACCGCAGGCGACATAAAAATCCCATTAATGGCAACTGCATCTCCATTCTTAAAATCAATATCAATTTCAGTAGCTTTGTCAGGAGCATCTTCTGGAGAAATCGTGCGCTGGAAAACAATCTCATCAGGGGAAACAGCTGGATCCTCCAGAATCTTTCCTTCAGATGAGGAATGTAATAGATTAGCATCAACGGAGAACGGCGCTTCACCTCTTTTATCATGGGCAATAGGAATTTGATTTTCTTCAGCAAATCGAAGCAAACGCGTACGAGACGTGAGATCCCATTCTCTCCATGGGGCGATAACTTTAACGTCTGGTTTTAACGCATAGTATGAAAGTTCAAAGCGTATTTGATCATTCCCTTTACCCGTAGCACCATGAGCGACCGCATCGGCACCCACCTCTTCAGCAATTTCTATCTGTCTTTTGGAAATTAATGGTCTTGCAATGGAGGTTCCTAATAAATACTGCCCCTCATAAAGCGTATTAGCGCGAAACATAGGAAAAACATAATCCCGTACAAATTCTTCACGCAAATCTTCAACGAAAATCTCTTTGACACCGAACAGCTCAGCTTTTTTTCGCGCAGGCTCAAGTTCGTCACCTTGTCCCAAATCAGCAGTAAATGTGACCACCTCACACTCATAAGTCTTTTGTAGCCAACGCAGAATAACTGAAGTGTCTAGACCACCAGAATAAGCAAGAACAACTTTATTTACTTTTTTCGACACTATTATAACTCTCTAAATATTAGGAACCGTTTCTCTGAATTAGGATATATCATCTTCGCTCTCTAATTTGAATGATCATTTTTAATAACATTAATGTTATTAAAATGTACAATTTAATTGAAATACGTACAAACGTGTTTTTAGGTGGTATGTTTACAGATTAAAACGTTCAAATAATTATTTTTGTTTTAACAAATATTGTTTTTATAAGTTTCACTCCTGTAAGAATATCTACCATAAATAACCTAGCTGCCTATCAGTTTCTAATTCAAAATCGAGATAAAGACCTCATTAAGGTGAAAACTAAATTTTAAAATAATGTTAAACAAAAATTTGATGAAAAGAAAACTTACAACCTATGGACTACAATGATGCCAAACGATGGTGTTGTTAAAGATAATCCTTATACATAAGCCGCCTAGTAGGCTGCGTAAAAAATTAAATCACTTTACTATATTTTATTGCTTTTAAATAAAATAACTAATTTCTCTGAGGGAAGTTTGTCTACAGTACGACACCTCTCATCAATGAGCGTATTATCACAAAAAAATGGACAACGAGCCATGTAGGTTTTAACCAAAAGACAGTTACTCGACACCATCGCATTCATTTTGAAAATTTTTCCAAAAAACCAATATGTTGGAGTTAAAGAAGAGTCAACAATTTTAATGAAACTTTCTTATAATTTTCTATTGAGTGCTATCATTAAAGCTTCCACCTTAATTCAAAAAGGAGGAATTACTAGGCAAAGCCTCACCAGTATTTAACTTATACCCATTTCAAATATTCAGTTAAAAACTTATATACTGACATGATCCTGAATCAAACACACAATCCTCTCAAATTCAAACTCAAACAAGACTTTGAATGTATTAATATATTTTTAATGC
>NZ_CAWUGZ010000119.1:0-7787 GCF_963921845.1 Commensalibacter sp. Nvir
AGTAAAAGCTGTAATGTAAACGTAATCTAGTCAATTTTTTAGTATAAATTAATTATTTTTATAGCGGGCCTTATTGTAGTCTATTTGACCTTTAGATTTATAATTTTTAAAATGAAAAAATGTTATAAATTAATTGCGTAATCAAAGAAAATTATTCCTGCATTGTCATGCTATAAAATTTCAATATATAAATCTTAGTTTAAAGTAAAAATTTCTTCCCATTTCTGGATAGCCTGCCGCCAATTGGTAATTTTGATCAAGTAAGTTGCTTGCCCCTAGACCTAGTTCCAAGCGATCCGTAATGTTATAGTTTGCATCCAAAGCCATATTTACATATTTTCCTGTACGGAAGTAGATGTCGCCTGAACTATCCGTGGTCCAACGATTAGAAGCAATATCTAAACTAGGCATAAGCCTTAATTTCGAGGTTGCATTCCAAACCATGTAAATAAAAGCTTTTTGTTTTGGAACGTCCGTCAATTCGACGGACTCATCGCTGGGGTCATGTAACGTTCTGTGTGTATACGTATAATTTCCACCTAAAGTCAATTTCGAAAGCAATTGTATTTCTGTTGAAAGTTCAAAACCAGCATACGTACCGTGTCCTGCGTTTCGGTCTTGAACAACAGGTATGTCTTGATAAATCATAGGAAAAGAAACAATAATATTACTTACTTGAGAAACAAAAACGTCCCCAGCAACCACAACGTTTTTAAAGTTGTGACTGGCGCCCACTTCGTAATTCTTGGCACGCTCTGGACTTAAAGTAGGATTGGAAATAGCACCACCAAAACGACTGCTAAATCGTTCAAAAAGGGTAGGAAATCGTACTCTATCTGAGAAACTTACATAGGATTTCGTTTTATCGTCTATTTGCCATGCCAAACGGGCTTGACCGTTAAAAGCCCCTTTATTTGCTAAAGGATAATTAATAAGTTTTTTATTATAGCCTTGTGCTTTATCTAAAATACGCCAATCGTAACTTCCTGCGGTAGTCAATTGCAATTGTGGTAGAATGTCGTAAGTATTTTCTAGAGCAATGCTATAACTTTCTTCTTCTGATTGTAGATTGGGCTGCCTAATAGGGCCTGGAAAAGATTGCGTATGTTCATTATGCTGATCCAAGCGACCATAAAAAGTAAAATTTAAAGTATCCTTATCACTAATATCGGCATAAAGTCTCGTATCACCCCCATAAGCAACGTCATAATAATAACTGTTAAATGCTTTTTTAATGGACTGTGTATTTTCGTTAATATTGTCGTAACTTCGCAATACGTTATCGAAACTATTGCGATACAGTCGAAATTTGAGCGTTAGGAGGTCGTTTAATTTTGTGCTGGTCATAAAGGTCAACGAGTCGATATTCCAAGTTGGCCAATCCCAAAACCGTTGTGTTTTTAAAGGATCAATTGTGTTTACGGGGGCTCCTTTCTCTCCTTGTTGTCTGATATAGCTTAAAACGTATTCGTCCGTTTCATTGGGTGTAAAACCGATTTTTGTGTTTAAACGCCAATCAAGAGAACCTGAAAGAAGTCTTTTTCCTTTACCTTGAGAAGGCGTAGGTTTGAAATTTGACGATAAATCCGTATGGTCAATATTATTTTCATCAAAGCTTAATTGTGCGTACCATTTTTTATGTTTAGTCCCAATATATCCATAAACGTTATAACCTCCGTATCCAGCGTCATGGCCTAAATTAATATTGCTTCTAACTTCTGCTTCAAGTTCTTTTTTTGGTTTCCTTGTAACTAAGTTGATCATGCCTCCCATACCGTCAGGTCCGTCTATTACTGAGGCATATCCCTTATCGATTTGTATTTCAGCAATATCGGGTGTAACAAACCGGCCAAAATCTAAACGGTTATCGGAAGGCAAGTAAATACGGACACCGTCAATAAGTAAAGGTACTTGAAATCGGTTGAACCCTCTTACGTATAAGATGCGTTCGTTACGTGAACCTCCCGTATTGGCTACGTTAACGCCAGGAATAACATTGGCTGCTTGGTCTAATGTATTAAAATTGAAATCATTCATAGCTTTAGCAGAAAGCGTCGATGTTCCAACTAAACTTTTGTTTTGATTTTGTCCATAAACTGTAATTTCCTCAGAACTACTTTGACCTGGTGTTGTAGCAACGTTCAAAAGTACCTTTGATGAACTATTTTGTTTTGAGGGTGAGGATAGAGAGTTTTTCGTTTTTTTTGAAAAATAATTTTTTGTAATGTTGTTTAATTTTTTTGTTTCAGGATTTTCGATATTTGAGGAATTTGAAGGCGACGTATCTTTAGCTTTGATAGAAAAATTATCTAGAGGGTACAATATCAATAAAGGAAAAAAAGTTTGATAAAGGATTTTTTTAATCATAAGAATCAGTTCTTTTGGCGTCTAAATAAAATAGCTAAAAATCAAAATGTAAAGAATATAAAGGCCTTAGCTGTTCTTTGCCTTAACTATCGTAAGTTTAAAATCTTGGCAAGATTGAAAAAATAATGTGTTTTTAAAAAAAATTATTGTTGTTTTTTTACTTGAAAATTTTTTTAATAAAAAACTAGAAATATTACGTTTGGGCTGTTTTAATAAATCTATCAGTATAATACTTGTAAGCTCTATTATTTATTACAATTTCAGGATTTAATTATGGTTTTTCGTCGTTTCCTTCTATCCAGTTTGTTTGCCTTACCTTTAATCTCTGCTTCTGTGCAGGCACATGATGCCAACAAGATTTCGTGCCCTATTGCCTCGCAGGAAGTCTTTTTGTGGCAATCTCCCGTTCCTCAAGCCGCGGTTCAACAGGATCAACTGTTAAATCAAGCGACGATCGTTGTGAATAAGGCGTATTCAATAACTTTAAAGCCTAAAGATTCCGTACATTTCATCGTTAAACCCGCACGCCTTGCTGGGAATGCTAGCTATGCGGGCATGTTGCAATTTAATATAGCTCAAAAAGGAATCTATCGTTTTGTAATGGATAGCAAACCTTGGGTTGAAATTGTTGGTAATCATAAAAAAACGGCTATGGCTCATCATCAATGTGGAAAGCAGTGTAATGGAATTATGAAAGCCATTGATTTTGCTCTTGATCCTGGACAGTATATTTTAGAAATTTCTGGTAATGGCGAACCAACCGTAAAACTCATGATTAAACCAGTTTTTTGATTTGTTTTCGCATTCACCTTTTAATAAAAAGCCCTATATTCCAAAACTCTGTGATTTAGCTATCACTACAGTAATTACGGATGGGCTTTTATAAGAATTATTTTAAAGGGTTTGAATCAATGAATTTTAAGCATTCGTTATGGGGTCTTTGTCTGTTAACACTCTCTTCTTTAGTTTCACCGATAGGCACAAGCTGAAGACGGTCGTCATGCTTGTCCTATGTCAGGCACTATGTCAATTTCTTGGCAAACTCCAACCTCAGTTCTTTCGTCACATCAAAAAAGTAATAAAATTGAGATTAGCATTGGAAAAGCCTATTCTTTAGAGCTTCACAACAAATCCTCTGTACAGTTTGCTGTTAGACCTCAAGAGCCAGGTGGACGTATCAGCTACGCAGGTCTTGTGAGTTTTAATGTAAGGCAAGTGGGGACTTATCGAATTATTACAAATGGCAGGCCATGGATTGATATTGTCCAAAAGGGAAAAATTATTGACGCGAAAGCACATCAACATGGAGAAAATTGTCAGGGTGCAGAAAAAATTTTAGATTACGCTTTAAGTCCAGGCGACTACGATATGGAAGTGGCTAGCAGTGGAAAGAAAAAAATTAAACTATTTATTATTCCGGTGCTTTAAGTTCAAATTATGAATTACAAACTTCATCAGTATGTTGCTAGTGTTTTCTTTTTAGCTCTTTTTACGTCCTATCCAAGTTTAGCCCAGCATTTTTCAACGCCGCCTTCAAGTACAAGTAATAAACAATTAAAAACAGAAGAGCAATTGGGCCGATTGTTGTTTTATGATGCTGATTTATCACGCGATGGCAGTATGTCGTGCGCAACATGCCATCGACAAAAATATGCATTTACGGATGGGAATAAGACGCATCCAGGGGTTAATAATGATCATGGTGTTTTTAACGTCCCTACGTTAAGTAACGTTGGTGCTTTTAAAAAATTAATGTGGGTTGATGAACCGGTTCATTCTTTGGAAGAGCAAGCCCTCGTTCCTATGACGGGGATAACCCCTGTAGAAATGGGTATGCATCATCGTGAAAAGGAAATTGAAAAACGAATTGCTAACAATTCTTGTTATATTAAATTGTTTAATAAAGCTTTTCCAAATCTTGTTGGCAATAAAATTGCCCTGCAGACCATAACCCAAGCTATTGCAAGTTTTGAAAGAACGTTAACGAGTGTGCAGAGCCATTGGGATATAAAAGATCACTATACGAATGAAATGCAAAAGGGCGAAAGCATTTTTTTTGGTAAAGGTTCTTGCGCAACATGTCACACGCCCCCGTTCTTTACCGATCAAGAGCTTCATCAAATAAATGGTCAAATGGGAAAAGCGTATCGTACGCCAACGTTGCGCAATGTTGAATTGACGTCGCCTTATTTCCATGATGGCTCGAAAGCTACGATCAACGAGGCTATTTTGGGACACGAAACAAAGTATACATCTGTGCCAAAGCTATCCCAACACGATGTATATTATTTAGAGAAATTTCTTGATTCTTTAACCGACATGAATTTTGTTACGTCGCCTGATTATGCGTTGCCAGATAAAACGTGTAATTAGTTTATAAATAGATCTTTTGTGAGTAACTTGGTTAACGATTTTTACACATGTGGCAGTTTGGATTCCGTTCAAAGTGGAAATGATGCTCTTCTGAAGTAAGCGCATTTAAATGATAAAGGGTGCCAATTAAAGTAGAGTGTATTCCCAAAATTAATTTTAAAGTTTCTGCAGCTTGTTTTGCTCCAATGATTCCTACTAACGGTGCAAATATGCCTGAATAGGAGCAGCTGTCTTGATCAAAACTGTTTTTTCCAAAAAAACACGCAAGACAAGGAGAGTGTTCTTGCTTGGGGTCAAAGACAGTTAACTGTCCTTCAAAACGAATAGCTGATCCGAAAATAAGAGGTTTCTTAACGTGCAAACATACTTCGTTTAATTGCAATCTTGTGGTTATGTTGTCACTACAATCGACGATTGCGTTGTGGTTTTTACTCAGAGTTATTAACTCAGCGGTTGATAATCTTTCAGATATGGTTGTTACACGCGTTTCAGGATTTAATTGATTCAAAGCATGGGCCATCGTCTCGACTTTTAATTTTCCAACATCTTGATTTCGGTATTGGATTTGTCTTTGTAAATTGGAAAGATCAATAATGTCATCATCTAAAAGTGTTAGATGACCTACACCAGAAGAACTAAGATAAGGAGCAACCGCGCTTCCTAATCCGCCACAACCAACAATAAGCACTTTACTCGCTAGAATTTTTTCTTGGCCTTTAAGATCGATTTGAGGTAAGAGGATGTGCCTGTTATAGCGTAAGAGTTGTTTATCGTTCATATTTTTCGATCCATAAAAAATTTTTTAAAGATTAAACTTCCAAACGAAATAACTAGGGCACTATCCATCAAAGTGGCGATGTTAAACTAATCTTTTTAGATAATGGATTAACGTTTATCAAATCCCTATAACCTAAAAAAAGAAATTTATTGTCTAAGCGGTATATATAATGAACAAACATCTTGGCTTAACGGATTATTTTTCACAAATAAAATATTTTTTTAATGTGAAAAATAATAAACGTTATTTATTTTTAATTTTATGTAGCAATTTTATAGCTATAACTTACCCTTCTACAAGTAAAGCCATTGATCAAATCGTAACTCAGTCATCTAATAACGTAAAGATAGAAGCTCCTTCTAGCACTCGCTCTTGCAAAAATGTTGTAACAGCTTTTGGCAAATATGGTCGAAGCCGCCACCCCGATTACGGGGTTTTTAATGCTAATAGCGGTTTTGGTCCCGTAGGAAATTACTCATGGTATGCGTTTGGAAAATATGCTCCCTATGGAGAAGCGCGTTGGGCGGAAGACTGGAGTGGTCTTTGTAACGATCCAGAGGCTAATAAAGATTGGTTTAATAAGTTAAAATATATTCCGCTTAACGATTCGGGAAATATTTGGATTAGTTTTAATGGCAATGAGCGTTTTCGTTATGCTTATGATAGTAAGCCCTATATGGGGTTTTTGGGGAAAACGGATTCCAATCGTCTGCTTATGAGAAGTTTGTATGGAGCGGATCTTCATCTAGGCAGCCATGTTCGTGCCTATGCAGAAATCATTAATGCGGTTGCAGGGGGTAGCAATACATTTGGTTATCAGACGGGATTTCAAAGAAAACGTCTTGATTTGCAACAAGGTTTTTTAGAATTAAAAGCAAATATTTTAGGTGCCAAAACAGGGGTTATGGGTGGAAGACAGTTTTTTGTTGATGCTCCTCCTTCTATGATCTCTCCTAGAGAGTTAACGAACGTTCGTCAAAGCTGGGATGGGGTTAGAGGGTATGCGATTTGGGACCGTTTTCGTATAAGTACCTTTGATTTCTTTCAAACCGATTTGACCGATCGTGATATTTTTGGTTATGGTCCTAGTTATAATGCGCGTCTTTATGGCGGTTATGCTAGTTGGGCCCTTCCAAAATTTTATGCTTTAGGAAAGCAAAGCCAAATCTTTCTTGATCCTTTCTTTATTGGTTATCTGTATAATGGAGGTTCTGCTGCAATTCCAATGGCTCCTATTGGAACATGGCAACAAGGGTCATCGAGACGTGATAACATGGGTGGTCGTTTAAGTGGTAACTTGGGCGTTATTAATTTTGATTTCACGGGTGTTTATCAGGGAGGTGAATTTAGATTAGCCAAAAGCTCGGCGAGTAGACCAGTTGAAGCCTATGCCTTTAATTCTATCTTTTCTTATCTGGTTCCTAATATTCCAGGTAAGTTATCTCTTGGGTTGCAGAGCGATTATTTTTCTGGTGGTAATTATAATAAAACGCATGGGGCGGTTCATAATTTCGCTGTGCCCTATTTTGCTGCAGCCAATTATTTGGATATGACTTTGTATTTAACAACTTCTAACTCTATAAGTACAGGGCCTTTTATTACATACAACCCAACGCCTAAAACATTTGTTCGTTTTCATGCGCCAGTTATTTGGCGTGCCAGTACGAACGATACCCTGTATGGTATTGGTTTTAACTATGGTCTGCGTGATAATTATTCTGGTGGATTTGTAGGTGCTATGCATCAGTTGTCTTTGGCTTATGCGATTGCCCCACATCTAGTGTTATCCAGTGAATACGCCGGATTTATTGGTTCAAGCTCGATTAAACGTGCCGGTGCCAAAGACGGCTCTTTCTTTATGCAAACCCTAGATTTCCGTTTTTAAAAAAATGTTGTACTTATAATGTATTAAAGGGAAACTATAACGATATAAGAAGCCGCGAATAGCGGCTTTTTTTATATCCAGTTAATACGTAAGTAAGTAAAATTAATTTTTTGTAAAAAAAATAGAGTAAGGTCTCTTATTAGCGATTGTAGTCGGTAATTAAGAGAAAAAATAATTTTCCTCTTAGGTCATTATTTTTTGTGGTCTTTTGCTTAATTTATCCAGCGTTTATTAAAATCAATATAACGGCCTTGTTTCTAAAAACTATGCAAACACTACTTAATAAGCATATCTTCCTTAATTATTACTAATAATATGATAAACTTCTTACAATAAATATAATTAATGACTATTCCATACAATAGAAGCTGTTTTAACCTTTTT
>NZ_CAWUGZ010000120.1:0-17902 GCF_963921845.1 Commensalibacter sp. Nvir
CTAATGTCCTTATAGCTTTTAATACATTAAAGTCAGTACTTTGCATCACAACTATTAAAAACGACTGCAAATGCGAAAAGTCGCGCGGGTTAACTTTAAAACTTAAAAAGTTAAAAGGATGTATGATTGTAATTTAACCCAAGCAAAAATATCTTTTCGAAACACTTTGTACTATAATCGTAGAGAAACTCTATCATACCAAATATAAATGCTAATAACGTTGCGAGCTAATTTAAATTAAGAGAATTATTTTTAAATTGTGCATATCAACCCTACAAAAGTATCAAAAATACAATGACTGCATACTGATCGTACTATTAAAAACCTGATTGATTTTAAAAATATTTTATGAAAACTAAAAGTTGAACACATCCCCTCTTTCGACTGAAAGAGATCTATAATTAACTACAAAAAAATTTAAAAATGATCTCAATATTCTTTAAAATGGTAAGGAAAAAAACACACTAGAATTACTATATAATGTTTAGATCTTATAGCAATCGACTGTTTTTCTTTCGGGTATTGACTGTTAAGCACCCACTTTCAAGATGGATATGGCACTAGCTTTATTAGCAAAACCAATGGCTTCCTCAATACCATGCCCTTCACTAAGGGCTACAATTAATGCTCCATTAAAAGTATCTCCAGCAGCGGTAGTGTCAACAGCATCTACTTTATAACTAGGCAGTAACTTCCCTTGAATATCTTTAGAGTACAGATACGCCCCTCTGCTACCAAGCGTTATAATTACAGTTTTAACTCCTTTATTGAATAAAATTTTTGCTGCTAGTTTAGCTTCGTTGTCATTTGTTACGTTTATTCCTGTTAATATTTCAGCTTCTGTTTCATTAGGTGTTATAATGTCTATATATTTAAATATTTTATTACCAAGCGCTCTAGCTGGAGCGGGATTTAAAATAGTATATCCACCATTGTCTTTTACTATTTTTAATGCTTTCTCCACTCCGTCGATAGGTGTTTCCATTTGAACAAGAAAGTAATCAGAATTTATTAAAATATTTTTCTTATTTTCCACTACTTCCATGGTTAACTTTGAATTGGCATTTGGAGCAACGCTTATACAATTACGCCCTTCGGCATCCACCATGATTAACGCTGTTCCAGAGTTTATATCGTTTAACACTTCAATATTACTTACATCCATACCAATATTTTTGTAGTCTTCTACTATTCCACTAGCAAAATCATCGTTGCCTAAACAAGTAATGAATATTACATTTCCACCAAGCTTAGACGCTGCCACCGCTTGATTTGCTCCCTTTCCACCTCGTAGCTTCATAAACTGATAACCAATAATAGTTTCACCTACTTTAGGTATTCTGTCTGCTATATTGACAATGTCTTGATTTGTACTACCCATGACAACTATTCTTTTACTTTTCATTTTTTTAATTCCCTTAATGTACAAGGATTAAATGACTATATGCTGTTTGCTAGAATTATTGTCATAATGCCAATTATATAAAATACGAACATAGCCAATAATAGATTTTTTGTATTTCTATTGGCGAATGCAAACTCTTTCCAAATAAACACTCCCCATATAACCGCAATCATGGTTGCACCCTGACCTAAACCATACGAGATCGCATATCCCGCTTGACTTGATGCGAGGATACTGAAGCTCATACCTAAACCCCATATAATTCCGCCCAAAATTCCAGCACCATGGTCTTTAAAGGTGCCGTTAAAATACTGGGAACTTTTTATTGGAAAACCTGATATTGGTTTTTTCATCATAACCGTATTCCAGATAAAGCTCGAAAAAAAAATACCAAGAGAAAATAATACCAACGCAGTATAGGGCGTTAAAAGACCAGCTTCCGGCACAGAAAAATTACTTGACATGGAACTGGCAACAAAACGATAAAACCATCCCATGATAATACCTGCAAAAACAGCAGTAATCAGCCCCTTACCTTTTTCTTTTGTATCGTTATTTAATCGACTGTATGCAATAGCCGTTAAAATGATAGCAATAACAATAGCAGCTACGCCGAAGAATAGAACAACGGGATCGCCCTTAGGTAACCCTAGATAGTTAACAACAACGCCCAAAACAAGGGCAATTCCCACACCAACAGGAAAAGCCACTGCCATGCCAGCCAGATCAATTGAAGCCACCAAAAGGATATTGCCAAGATTAAAAATGATTCCACCTAAAAAAGCCAGAAACAAGTAATAACTTTTGGCTTGAACCATATCTTGAAAAAAACTTCTTCCTTCATTACCAAAAGATCCTAATGTTAAGGCAAGAAAGACACAAAAAATGACAATGCCTATGCAATAATCCCAATAATAAAGTTGGAATGGCCATTTTTTACCATCCGTAAGCTTGGTTGTATTAGCCCATGACCCCCAACAAATCATAGTAACGATACACATGATGACAGATAGTGGATAATTGTTTATTACAACCATAAACCCCTCCTTACTTTATGCCTTTAAAGCGAGGGAATGTTAAATAAAAGGCCTTAATGCTTCATATATATTCCCGAATTAAAGAAGAAAAAGATAATCTTACGCTTAGCCATCTCTTTGAATTCTATTCAGACAAGGTGATACGTTACAATGAAGATACGGTAAACGCATCTTTAACGCTACAGCAATTCAGTTCAACTGTTTGTGATCCATACATCATTTAATAGCATCCAATAAAATGTAACCTTTTAAATCACAATAGGTTATTAATTTTCAAATTCTATATAGAATTAAGCAGCTCTGTCATATTAATAATTCGTAAGAAATCTTAAAAATTAAAATCAACAAATAAACAATTCAAACCATGAAACGATTAACATTCACGTTCATTAAAAAACAAATTACCATTAAAACGTGTCTATTCGTAAAATTATAAAAAGCAAAACGCGTGATTAAAATAGTAATAAAGGGGCAACAATAGGGAAAAGTTTTTACATGCTTGAAATAACAAAAAAAGTTAAAGCAATTTATTAATTATAACAATACAGTTAATTTCAAAAAAAAATAACGGAGCAATCTTTTTATGAAATTTTAGATAATTATTTTAAACAAAATCTCTAAATAGTTCTGTTATTTGTTATAAATTCAATTCTGTATTTTACATTTGGGGCAGATTTTTAATAACATATTTTTTACATGATCAGGTCGTTCAATAACGCGTAGAACAGCCTCACCTAATTTACAACCAATTTGTTGGTGATCCATAGTGAAAAGACAAGAATTGGGAAGCATTCTTAAAACAAAATCACTGCTTTCAATAGCACATACCATCGCCTCTCGATCAAGCCATTGGTTCTCAGATCGAGTCAAATAACTATTGGCACCCATCAATTGCAAATCGTTAATAAAAATAATGAAATCAGGACGATTTTCCAGTAAGAAAAAATACTCAAGTGCAGCTATGCCTGACTGTTCCGTTTTATTACCGTAAAAAACACATTCTTTACTAAACGATTGGTTTAGCGACTGCAATGCTTGGACACACCCTTGTAAAAACTGTTGTCCATGCATACTTTCCTGACTCTGCGTTACCAGAGCGATACGTTTAGCTTTATGGCGAACCGCGTGACGAACGCATTCCTGCCCCATCAGGTAATGGTTCATATCAACCCAATTAAATTCTCCCTCTAATGTCTTGCTTTGACCCATGGTAACAAAGGGGAATTTTTGCGCGTGCAAATAATTAATTCGTGAATCGTCCACACGCGTATCGGTTAGAATGATAGCATCTACACGTTGTTGCTGGATAATTTTCTGCAGCAATTGATGCTCATCTTCAGAATCTGTTGAAAAATAAATTACTAGGTCTATGTCTCTGGCTTTAAGACTTGGCTGCAATCCTTTTAAAATTCGCATAAAAAAGGAAGAGGTGAGGATATTATCTCCCTCAGTAACCGATAACAATAAGGCCACTGTATTACTCTTACAGCTTCGCAAACTGCGAGCTGAAATATTTGGATGATACCCCAGTTTTATAGCGGCTTCTTTTACTTTATTTCGTGTACAAATACTTATATCACTTTTATCATTAAGCGCTTTCGAAACTGTAGCCGTTGATAGGTTTAAATAGGCTGACAGCTCTTTTATATTCATTATTATAAATTAACCTTTTTCATTAATAAGGAAATTAATAACGCATTATTGCATTTTCCACCACAACATTCTTCCAACTCAATAGATATCAAATTTACACCAGAGATCACAATTAAGAGAGGTCGCAGAGAAGGAGAAAAAAATTATTGCCTTATAATTCTTTCTAGACTTAGCATGAGGTCTACGAAAACGATTAAGTATTTTATAAAAATTTATTACATAAAGAAAAAATTACGCTCATGCATTTAGATAATACGTTACACACAGTACCTTTTTACAAAACCAAAATTCAAGTGATTTGGATTTGCTTACTTGCGGCACTTACTGGCCTTCTATTTGGTCTTGATCTTGGTGTTATATCAGGGGCATTACCCTTAATCGCCAAAGAATATCACCTCATCGATAGCCAACAAGAATGGATTGTCAGTTCTATGATGGTCGGTGCAGCGGTAGCAACCTTGTGCAGTGGCTTCTTAGCCTACCGCTTTGGACGTAAATATGCCTTATTAATCGCCGCAAGTTTCTTTTTTACAGGCGCCATGATCTGTTTTTTTGCATCTGGTCCAGAGATGTTGATCATTGGACGACTCATTCTTGGAGGTGGCCTAGGCGTTACTACCTATGCAACACCGCTCTATTTATCTGAAGTCACACCCAAAAATATCCGAGGAGCAATGATTTCCGCTTATCAATTAATGATTTCCCTCGGTATTCTAATTGTGTTTTTAACCAACACCGCCTTCAGCTATAGTGGGAACTGGCGAGGGATGTTGCTTGTCGTGGCAGTGCCTTCATTTATATTTCTTTTTGGTGTAATTTTCTTACCCCGCAGCCCACGCTGGTTGATGATGCATAATCGAGAAGAGGATGCCCGAAAAGTTCTTCTAAACTTGCGCAGCACGGCTGAGGAAGCAGAAATTGAACTCATCGAAATTAGAGAACAACTAAAAATTAAGCAACAAGGCTGGTTTCTTTTTAAACAAAATAAACATTTTCGCCATAGCGTAACCCTAGGCATTGTTCTGCAAATTATGCAACAATTTTCTGGTATTAACGTCATGACATATTACGCGCCGCGTATTTTTCGTGAAATTGGCTTTTCTTCGACCGCAGATCAAATGTGGGGTACCGTGATTGTTGGACTGGTTATGACGGTGTCAACTTTTATTGCTATCGGTTTTGTCGATCGATGGGGTCGTAAACCCATGCTGTATATTGGCTTTGCCACTATGGTGATAACCATGGCCATCGTCGGAACTTTGCTGAATGGAAATGCTCTTTCATTACTGGGAAAAACAGTAACCGTTACAATGTTGCTTCTGTATATAGTGGGGTATGCGATGTCTGCAGGACCGGTAATCTGGTTACTCTGCGCTGAAATTCAACCTTTAAAAGGCCGAGAATTTGGTATTACCTGTTCTACCTTTACTTGCCATATTGCAGGAATGATCGTCAGTCTGACGTTTCTCTCTCTATTAAGCACATTGGGCGGAGCGCACACATTTTATTTATACGCACTCTTAAATACTCTTTCCTTTGTTGTCGTTTATCTGTTTGTTCCTGAAACTAAAAATATATCCCTTGAACACATTGAAAAAAATCTCATGGAAGGGAAAAAACTACGAAATATCGGACGATAACATCAAGGAACAAAAAAAATGAGTCGTATTGAAATTAAAAAAAAGAATTTTTTTATTTCTTTTCAAATAAAGGATGACGGGATTATTTATATTGAACAGTTTACTTCAGGCAATATTGAAAAAGCCCGTGAAGCTTTTCCCCTCATTCAAATTCACGTCAGCGGGTATAATCAAAACGATCATCACGCGCGTAAACACACAGGAAGTGAACCAGGTTCGTCTTTGCACTACGCAAGTCACCGTTGCTATGAAACACATTTTGGTACAAAATTAGAAATTTCTCTCAAGGGTGACTCGATCCGTGCCACCTGGCATATGCAGCATTTTGAAGGGTTGTCCTCAGTCCGTATCTGGTCGGAAATCTTAAATGATTCTTCAGAAGCCCTTGGCCTTGAGTATGTCAGCTCCTTAGCCCTTTTTACCCTTAATAGTACATCATGGGAAAAAAACAGTATACTGCATATTCCTCATAACAATTGGTATGGTGAAGCACAGTGGAAATCGTCCATCCTTCCCGAACTAGGTCTTGAAAAAGTTAATCGATTTTCTCTCGATCGCATTTCCATCGATAACACGGGAACGTGGTCAACCATTGGTCATCTTCCTTGCGCTGTTTTTGAAGATTCTGCCTCAAATTCCTCACTGTTTTGGCAAATTGAACATAACGGATCGTGGCAATGGGAAATAGGGGATTATCAAGATCATCTCTACCTTCAAGTCAGCGGGCCCACTGAAAATGAAAGCAGCTGGTGGAAAGCATTGCAGCCAGGAGAGCGCTTTATTTCTGTCCCTGTAGGAGTTTCATTGGTAAAGGGTGGACTTCAGGAGGCTTTGAAGGAAGCCAATCGTTATCGTCGCAAGAGTCTTCGTTCGCATCAAGACAATGTGACCTTACCCGTTATTTTTAATGACTACATGAATTGCTTATCAGGGGATCCTACAACTCAGAAACTGCTTCCATTAATTGATGCTGCTGCGGAGGCCGGTTGCGAATATTTCTGTATTGACTGCGGCTGGTACTCCGATGGGCCATGGTGGGATGGTGTTGGAGAGTGGTTACCTTCTTTAATTCGTTTTCCCGGCGGTATTCGTGAACCGATTGACTATATTTTATCCAAAGGAATGAAGCCTGGTTTATGGCTCGAGATTGAAGTCATGGGCATTGCCTGTCCACTCGCTGCGCAACTGCCCAAAGAATGTTTTTTTCTACGGCATGGTAAACGAGTCATTGATCACCAGCGTTACCAACTTGATTTCCGCCATCCTTTGGTGCAAGAACATGCCGATCGTGTTATGGCTCGCCTCGTTGATGAATATGGCGTGCATTACATCAAAATGGACTATAACATTAATGCTGGTAGCGGCACCGAGTATCAAGCGGATAGCTTTGGTGAGGGTTTGTTACAGCACAATAGAGCGTACCTTGCGTGGTTGAAAAAAACGTTTGATCGGTATCCGCAATTGATTATCGAGAATTGTGGCAGCGGGGGGCTTCGCATGGACTACGCCCTTCTTCAACACCACAGCATTCAGTCGGTAACCGACCAAACCAATTATCGGCTTATGGCGACAATTGCCGCGGCGGCCGCTTCTGCGGTAACGCCAGAACAGGCGGCTATCTGGTCTTACCCATTACGCGAAGGGGATAAAGAAGACGTAGTAATGAACATGGTAAACTGTATGCTGTTACGTATACATCAAAGTGGACATTTAACAGAACTTAGCCACGAACGCTTATCGTTAATAAAAGAAGGAATTGCGTTGTATAAAACGTATCGTAAACATATTCCCCTAATGGATCCGTGTTGGCCATTGGGCATGCCTTCATTTTCCTCACCGTGGCTAGCTTTTGGTTTACACAGTAAAAATGAGATGTGGCTTGCCCTATGGCGAATGGATACAGAGCAAGAAACAATAACCCTTCCTTTACCGCTATTCATAGACGAAAACACAACTTTGAACTGCGCCTATCCACATTTTGATAGCAGTTCCTATACCCTTAACACACAAAATAATTGCGCTGAAATAACACTTCACAAAAAATATACCGCGCGTTTATTTCATTTAAACACCGAGTAATAAGTTGCAAGGTAAAAATAAAAAAACGCCTTATTGCACAATTTAATTTAAAATTAAATCTATTATACTTGCGAAAACAATTACATTATTGCGACAAGATGATGTAATTTCTTGGAATACAGTAGAAATTAATTTTAAAATATAAAAAATATTTTAAAAAAGGCCTTTTTAATAAGCTCATAATTACCCAAGCTGTAAACTGGTATTTTAATAGTCCCTAAAGATTATTAAGATCCAAAAGAACCGTTTTTAGAACGCGGCATTGCGAGTTAGTTGGATCAACAGTGCTTTTTTATCCAAAAAAAGAACCCAAAACAATTCGTCACTTGATGGAAATAGTAGAAGGGATTTACATCAAAATTAAAACAAAATTAAAACCTCTTTAGTACAAAATACTTCTTAAATTTTTGATCACTATCCACACGATTTGCACCATAAAGAGAGACAATAACTCATAAAAAAGAGTAGCGTTTAGCCACTAAAGTTTTCCTACAGCTCTTAGTCTATTAAGGCCATCTGCCTAACGATAAAAAAATTGGCTAAGTTATCGTCTTTCAACGCAAATTACCTAATCAAATGATCCTAATAGGAAAACATACCCTCTATTAACATACCTTCACTTTTTTATGATTTTACAAGCACTGCACTTTACACACAATGGGAATGAATACTATTTATATAAAGGATTTTTAAGCAATGCCTCCATTAAATTCTTTTAAAGGGTTAACGTTATCGCAAATTCTAGCAAGACAAGATTGGCAAAATCCATCTCTCATAGAGTTTAATCGGTTACCATCGCATGCTCCTTTGTATCAATGGTCAAACAAAAAAGAGGCTTGCGAAGACCTCACATCTCAATCTGTTCAATGTTTAAACGGGACATGGAATTTTAGCTATTTTCATGCTCCAGAAGATGTGCCCGAAGAGTGGATTAAAGAAGATTTAAAGAACCATAAAACAATTCCCGTACCATCCAATTGGCAAATGCATGGCTATGATACGCCTATCTATACCAATGTGACGTATCCAATTCCTGTCAATCCCCCTTTTGTACCAAAGCATAATCCCACAGGCTGTTATTCCCTCGTGTTTGACGTGGATAAAAAAAGATTAACCGATAAAAATTGCCATATTATTTTTGACGGCGTTAACTCGGCTTTTTATTTATGGTGTAATGGAAGGTGGGTGGGGTATTCTCAAGACAGTCGATTGCCTGCGGAATTTGATTTAACAGACTATCTTCATATTGGCAGCAACAGAATAGCTGTAATGGTCTTGCGTTGGTGTGACGGTACTTATCTAGAAGATCAAGACATGTGGCGGATGAGCGGTATTTTTCGGGATGTCACGCTGCACTATAAACCCAAAGAATATATCTCTGATTTCTCAGTTATTCCTTCTTTACAGGATCATTATCACCATGGGAAATTATTAATAAACGTTTCTATAAAAAGTCATCAAAATCGTTACCCTCATTTAAAAGTTCAAACCGAACTATGGTATGACAAAAAATGTATTTGTTCTGAAATAAAAAATTTGGGAACGGATGTAATTGATGAACGGGGTCATTATGAAGATAAAGTTATTTTCGAACACTCTATCACCAATCCATTATTATGGAGTGCGGAGGAACCACACTTATATCGCCTCGTTCTTTGTTTAATGGATGATAAAGAAAATTCCATAGAGTATGAAGCGTGCGATGTTGGTTTTAGAGAAATAACGATTGAGAGCGGGTTACTAAAATTAAATGGACAACCCTTGTTAATCCGCGGGATCAATCGTCACGAACATCATCCCGAACACGGGCAGGTCATGGATAAAGCAACAATGCTGCACGATGTTTTGTTAATGAAACAACATAATTTTAATGCCGTTCGATGTTCGCATTATCCAAACAATTTATGGTGGTATAAATTATGTGATCGTTACGGTTTGTATGTTGTGGACGAAGCCAACATAGAAACCCACGGAATGACGCCTATGAATAGATTGAGCAATGATCCAGCATGGTTGAATGCAATGATGGCGCGGATCACCCGTTTAATCCCATACCACCGCAATCATCCTTCTATTATCATTTGGTCTTTGGGAAATGAATCGGGTTATGGGCATAATCACGATGCTATGTATCAATGGGTGAAAAAAAATGATCCCACACGGCCGGTTCAATACGAAGGTGGGGGTGCAGACAGTGCCGTAACGGACATTATTTGCCCCATGTATGCGCGTATTGATCAAGATCAAAATTTTCCGGTCGTACCTAAACGCGCTATCAAAAAATGGATAAGCATGCCTAGTGAAACAAGGCCTTTGATCTTATGTGAATATGCGCATGCGATGGGAAATAGTTTAGGAAATTTTGATGAATATTGGAAAACATTTCACCAATATCCCAGATTACAAGGGGGATTTATATGGGATTGGGTTGATCAAGGCATTACAAAGAAAGAACAAAATATTTCTTATTATGCCTATGGGGGTGATTTTAATGACAAGCCAAACGATCGTCAATTTTGCCTAAATGGCTTAGTGTTTCCAGATCGCACGCCCTATCCCAAATTATACGAAGCCCAACATGCACAACAATTCTTTAAATTTGAACTCGTCAGTGAAAAACCACTGATATTAAAAATCACCAGTGACTTCTTATTCCGCAATACAGACAATGAACGATTAAAATGGTATTTTGAATGGAATGGGAACAGAATTCTCGAAGGGGAATGCTTTTTAACTATTGCACCCCAGCAAGATAAATGTATTGAGATCACTGAAATTCCAACATGCATGGGTGCGGGAGAGTTATGGTTTAATGTTGAAATTATTCAACCTTCCGCTACTCCATGGTCGGATCCCAATCTAAAAACGGCATGGGATCAATGGTTGATTGCGCGTCAATTGGATGAAAAGCCCTTTAACAAAAAAAATTGCAAACCCGTCGTCACCAAAAAAGATAACTCAATCTCTATACAAATTGATTCATCTGTATGGCAATTTGATACGAAAAGAGGCCTATTGGTTCAATGGTGGAAAAATGACGTCGCAGCCTTCCTGTCCCCTTTGCAAGATAATTTTACAAGAGCGCCCTTAGACAACGATATCGGGATTAGTGAAATCGAGCGTATTGACCCAAACAGTTGGATAGAGCGTTGGAAACATTATGGGTATTATCATTTAAACGCTGCTTTAATCGATTGCAAAATCGATATTTTACAAGACGGGGTATTGATTAGAACCAAACATCATTATCAAGCCAACGGGAAATGTATATTTACAAGCAATAAAGAATTTTTTTTAAGCCATTCCAATCACATGAATGTGCAGGTTTATATTGAAGTTGCTAAAAATTATCCTCAGCCAGCGCGTATAGGATTAACATGCCGTTTGGATATAAATTCAAAAACCGTCACGTGGTTTGGCAAAGGGCCCTTTGAAAATTATCCAGATAGGAAAGCAGCCGCGCAAGTAAGCAAATGGGAATCGTCCATTGAAGGGTTATACACTCCTTATATTTTTCCGTCTGAAAACGGGTTGCGGTGTGATACACGTTATCTAGAAATGCAAGGGCATCAATGGACTGGATTGTTTCATTTTGGGATCAGTCCCTATAGCCAAAAACAACTTATGGAAACCTCTCACCGTCATTTGTTAAAAAAAGAAAAAGGATTATGGCTCATCCTAGATGCATGGCATATGGGGGTTGGTGGGGACGATTCCTGGAGCCCAAGCGTACATCCGAAATATTTGCTTTCTGACAGTCAATACCAGTATCAACTCTGTTGGTCTCGCCCATAAAGAAAAGGGAGCAAACCATAATGTATTATTTAAAAAATCTAAATTTTTGGATTTTTGGCTCTTTCTTTTTTTTATATTTCTTTATTATCGGCGCATACTTCCCTTTTTTTCCAATTTGGTTAGGGGATATTCACCACGTATCTAAATCAAATATGGGCCTTATCTTTGCAAGTATTTCTTTTTTTGCATTAGTTTTTCAGCCTATTCTTGGTCTACTTTCTGATAAATTTGGCACCAAAAAATACCTCTTATGGGTTATTGTTGGGATGTTAATTTTATTTGGACCGTTTTTTATTTTCGTACTTGGGCCGTTGTTAAAAATTAATATATACCTGGCTTCTATCGTGGGTGGTTTTTACCTGGGCTTTATTTACAATGGCGGGGCACCAACGATTGAGGCTTATATTGAAAAAGTTAGCCGTCATAATTGTTTTGAATTTGGTCGAGCGAGGCTGTTTGGATGCGTTGGATGGGCCATTTGCGCATCCATTGTTGGCTATATGATGACGATTAATAACGAATTTGTTTTTTGGATGGGATCGGTCTTTGCCGTATTTCTGGCTATTTTATTATTTCTATCTCATCCAGAAAATAAAAAACTACACACACTAAAAAACACTATTGAAGTTCAGGAAAAACCGTTTGATATGCATTTGGCATTACAATTATTTAAAAATCCAAAGCTGTGGTTTTTAAGTTTATTTGTAGTTGGTGTTTCTTGTACTTACGACGTATTCGATCAACAATTTGCCAATTTTTTTGTATCCTTCTTTACATCCGAAGCCCAAGGAACCAGAGCTTTTGGTTACGTAACCACATTGGGGGAATTGTTAAATGCTTTTATTATGTTTTTTACCCCCTTAATTATTAATCGTATCGGTCCAAAAAATGGATTGTTGGTTGCTGGCTTTATCATGTCGGTTCGAATTTTAGGGTCTGCGTTTGCCACTTCTGTCGTTCAAGTTATTATACTAAAAACATTGCATATGTTTGAAATCCCGTTTTTAATTGTTGGATGCTTTAAATATATTACCACGGTCTTTGAAACGAGGTTTTCAGCAACTGTTTATTTGGTATGTTTTTGCTTTTTTAAACAAGTTACCATTATTTTTATGTCTATTTTAACGGGGAATTTATACGATACCATAGGGTTTCGAGACACGTATATTCTTTTAGGTATTATTGCATTTACCTTTTCCATTATTTCGATTTTTGCCCTAACCGGTCCTAGAGATATTCATAAAATCAAAAATAAACCGACTTTACTTGAAAAAGGAATTACCGAATAAACAAGTTTTAAGATTCATCATATATTTTTATTAACTATTCATTCCAATTTTCTTGGATTGGTTTTTAGTGCTTACAGTACCACTCATGACGGTTGCTTTTATTAGTAAAAAAAGCTGCAATTCACAGACTTACATTACTAAACGCTTGTTTCCTTACAGTTCTTAGTATGCTAAGGTGGACCACGGCTAACCTCTTGATAATCCACAATAAAACGGAATTTTTTCGAAAAAAAATCATAGCAAAATCAACTGATTTTGGGTTTTTTCTTCGGTTTTTTTCACCGTACCCAGCATAATATTCATCCTTGCAAATTGTTTATCCGTTACCAATAAACAGCGAATCGATCCTGTGGAAGGGAGACGTTTTTTAATTCGCTCTCTGTGTTTGCGATGCCCGTCTTCCCCCCTGCACAATCGGGCGTAAACAGAAAATTGTATCATTATAAACCCATCCTGCAACAAATGGTTACGAAATTGTGTGGCCGCTTTTCTTTGGGCTTTGTTCTGAACAGGCAAATCAAAAAAACAAAATAGCCACATATAGCGAATCCTTTTTTCTAAGGGGTCATTCATCCTGTGGGATCCATAGCGGCAATTGCAAATGCTTGGTGTTTTTTTCCTGATACGCCCTGACCAAACCGTCTACGGTCCTTTCTATAGCGCCCATTATTTCCAAGGCTTCGCCTTGAAACAAAACTTTATGACCCAAAATCTGGGTTAATTGCTGCCGGTGACCTAACGTCATGGTTTCACACCCGCCGTGCATAACTATGGTATAGACTTGATGGTCTACCATAGGACGAAAAGGTTCGATCAAATCGTCGCTGAGGTTGAACGTATTGGTCATGGACACATGATGAATCCCTAAGGCCGGAAGCAACCCTGCCCCCACCAAAGCACGCGATAATGAGGCTCTGAGAATGGCATAACCATAATTTAACAAGGCATTGCGGATATCGCTTTCGTCTTGACGACGAAAATTGTCCCAAAGCGTCGCCCAGTAAAGCCGTGCCCCCCTGGCCTCAATATTTTCTGGATCACCCGGTTTAACCTGTTTTATAAGTTGAGGGAGCACAGTCGTTTTTTTTACACACGCTTGTAACACCAACTGTTGATTGGTCAGTTTCTGTCTAACAATATGTTGCCACAGCTGTTTTTTAAACGGTAATGTTGCGGCCAATTGATGTGCCAAAATATAGGCTTGTCGATAATGCCCCCAAAAGGATAGCCCCATAAACGCCGGATGGTGCGTTTCATCCGATTGGATCAACGCTATTTGATGGCGGGCACAGGCGGACAGCACCGCCCCTGTAAGGGTTACCTGGGGGGTATCCAAAACAATACACCCCACATCTTCAAGAGGAACCACCACGGGTTCGTCTTGCTGTATGACCAATTGGTTGTGTTTGATGCTTAATCGGGACGGTTGACCGATATGCAGGGTACGCCATGCCATAGTCGAGGCTCCTTTCTTACAGGAAAAACATTGCCTAATCGGTCAATGGTTAATTTACGTAAAGCTTGCAAATTTTTTGCCCCTAGTACTTGTTTTGAAGTTAGCGTATGTAGTGGGGAAATATGTATTGCCCCTGCAGAGCGATCCACAGTCATATAATATCCCAAAATCACCTCACCCTCTTTCGTCGTAATTTCTAGTAAGCTTCGACGGTAAAAACTGTATTCAAAACGATAAGTTGCATCCATCACGGGCCATGTTTCTTCAGGTTTCTTGCCCACAATAGCCCGACACGGGGGAACGGGGTGCATCATCTGATGCGGGTAAATAGGAACCCAGTAAAACTGTTTTTTCCCTTTTGGATTTGTTTTGGAAAAAACGTCTACACGAACCATATCACCACGGCCTGCGGATCCTTTACGAACAGATACTTCTGTCTTTCCGGACACATTGCGTACGCGTATTTTTCGAATGGCATCCCCGGTCGGTCCTTTGGGTAGGTTGTCGCTGGGTCGACCCGCCTGATGCCAACCAACTAATGCTTGGATAACCGATTGACTGCGTTGGGGATCTTTAAAATAGCGTTGCAATTCAGACGCGGGGTCTGGTAAATCGAACAAAGATTTAACCGCTTTTTTGTCTAGAAATTTTTCTGGTGTTATTTTTTCAAACACATCTTGTGTTTCGGGTTCCACCGAGACGATGGTTTCTTGGTGAATTTGTCCAGGCACTTTTTTTTCTTCTGCTCGGGCAACCTGTATTTTGGCGAACTTTTCAAGAATTTCTTCTCTAAATTCTTTATAGGGTAAGGGAAAACGCTTAAACGGGCGGGATAGTCCTTGTTCCACCGCTTGCATGTTTTCTTTTGTATAGGTTTGTAAAAGACTCTCAGAAATAGCGGCCACCACCACCGCATCAAGGGCATGATGGCGATCGTCCGCTAAACGTTCGTGGTTTTCATCTTTCTTCAAATGCTCAATTCCCCAGGCTTGGCGCATTCTGGCGGTTAATTGACCCGGTCTAGCGAAAATTCTTCTTTTTCCAACCATGGCTGCTTCAGGGTAAAAAAATTGCAAAAGTTGAAGAAAAACTTTACATGCCCAACGCGTGTCGTTCAGATTTCGCTCTCGATATTTACCCTCTATTTCGGCAGCCTCCAGCAACAAATATTTCCTCTTTTTTTTCTTTGACACGAGGAACACGTTTCAACGCGATAGGCAAATTGACTAAATTCATATTCTTGGTGGGGATCTTCTTGCATCCATTCAAACGGCGTCCTATTCTTTTTGGCTTGATTGGCCTTGGCGGTGCACAAGGTTAAATTATGAAAACTGTCATCGCCAAAACGACTCCACGGTAAAATATGATCTATCTGATAACTAATCCCATCAAATAGCTTTTCAGGTTGTATGGAATCGCCACTATACAAACATTTCCACCCTTGTTCCTGCGCCAACGCGTACAAACGCAAACTAGAACCCGTTGCTTTTTGTTCAGGAAAATCTTCTAAAAAATTTCGTTCTAACGTGCGATTGCGCTCCGTCCCCTCTTTAATAATTTTGCTTAATTTATTACGCTCTATGACATTTTGCCCCAGGTCCCGTGCCAATTCGACGTGAATAAAACCAGGAAGCTGACCTTGCAACGCGGGATGATTATTAATTAAAGCTACAAATTGTTTAATTCCTTCTATTACGGCTTTGCGTGCAACGGGTGAGGTAACTAAATGTTCTTTTTTATCGGTCAAATGCTCTGAAATAACTTTTCGAATCAAAGAAGGGGATAGTCCCTGCGTTTTGTTCTTTAAATTAACCCATGAAGCGTTATCAGGTGCCAAAAAATCGTAACCCACATTTTCACACGCTTCGGTGTAACCAAACCCTTGTTTAAGGTAGGGAATAAGGTTCCGACAGGCTTTGGTGGAAAGATGGCCAACGCCTTTAAAATCTTCAAAGTGATTATCATCCAAGGCACGAACAATTAATCGTTCGCCATCTTTATCCAACTTTAATTGAGCAATTTTTTCTTTTATAGTCTGGCTATCTTCATGAAAGGCAATAATCTCAGTCACCTGATCCAATTGTTCCATAGAAACATAAGGATAGATTTCGCCCAATAGTTTCCTAAAAAGGCACGTTCCCGGTGCGGATTTTCCTTTACTCGTAACAATATCTTGTTTTTCTTCGTCTTCTTTGCTTTTTTTATTCGATACCAATCCTTTAAAGTGAACGGTATCGGGAATAGCTAGTATCGTACGTAATTTTTTATAAGTAAAACTTTGCTGTTTACCAAATTCATTCATGGCTTTAGCTATTTCGTCTGGCCTAAGAGAACGAGATTTAAATTTTTCATCTTTTAATTGTAAATTATTTAATTTTGATAAAAACCGAAACAATTCATAAGAGGGGGCATATTTAGAAGCTCTTTTTTCTTGAGGTTCAAAAGAGCACTGACCCAACAGCGTTATTGAATTTTGTAAGCCCCGTTGGCTAAAGGCTTTTGCTATAAAATCCTCTTCCAACTCCTTAGAAGCAACATGATTGCCGAGTTGCCGTTGACGCTCCAATAAATAAATAACTTCTTGTACTAGCCAATCCCTTTTAGGTGTCCTACCGTAATCCCCTTCACGATTGCGTTTTTTTTGTTTAAGATCTGCATCCATGACAAGAGCTTCTGCAAAGGTACGATAGTTCGCTATTGTGCTGGATAAAGAAGCCAAAGAGGATAATAATTTTTGATCATTTTTAGCTTCTGCCTTTTCCCCTCCTTTTCGGGTCGATTTAAAACCTCTGTGTTTCGCAATATGATAAAGGGCTATCCCCAATTCTTCTTTACTTAACACACGATCCAAGCCCTCTACTCGTAAATCCCATGGAGAGCACAATAAATTTTGCTGTACTTCAGTTTGAGCAAATTTATGCTTATGAGGCAACAGATGATAGAAGGCTAAACACGCTCTTACTTCATTTAACCGTTGACGCCTGCGGCTAATGGTTCTTCGTGTTAAACGGGCTTCTCGGCGGATTTGATTGGTAGGTTTTTTTTCTTTGTCTGTTTCGGGTGCATTAAATAACCACACCCCAGCATCCAAAAGATGATTAACCGTTTGGTTTTCATTTAATTGAAACAATGACCAACCTACGCTGGCAATTCCTAAGTCAAATCCTATCACAATTTGTTCATTTATACGCATTATCGCACTCCGTTTACATCAATGGTATGATCATAAATGTAAAAAATTATTCTTGGCAATTCGCTTTTTGTTGATAGGCTTTGTAAACTATGCTATTAAAAAAATAAGAACTGTAAGGAAGCCACGGTAAGTTGGTTTTCCAACGAAAGATTACCCCAATTTTGAATTTATTTCTGAATTGGGGGATTCTTTTATAAAATACGCTCTAGGTATTCTTGGTTTTTTCGATATTTATTTTTATATATTTTAAATTAAAAATAGAAAGTTATTGATAAAAACCTATGCAAAATTTTCGTTATAATTTAATAATTCATTCTTTTTTGTTATTGTGATTTATTATTAATACTATGCATAG
>NZ_CAWUGZ010000121.1:0-18396 GCF_963921845.1 Commensalibacter sp. Nvir
GTGCCTCAAGGCCCATAACTTGCCCTAGCCGAAAAAGCCTTCTACTGACCGCTTCACTAATTACTGAATCCAAATTATGGGAAAAAAACAAAGTTAGCTTTTTTTTGCCAACTTTTAATTTTGTTCGCAAAAGCAAACTGGGTAAATTCCCAGAAAGTGTGTATGCCAAACGAAAGGCTGTGCCCAAAATAACGGCCTGTTCAAACTGCTTGTGAGTTAATATTTTCTTGGAAGGAGTTAAAAAAGATTCATCAACTCTCGTTTCATAGCGCATAGCCGTTACCAATGCCAAAAAAGCACGAGTAGGATGATCAAAAGCCATGCTGGCTGTACGCAAAATTCGATAGTACGCTTGCTCTTTACGATACGCAGGATGATCATGACACCCTGAATCGGAAATAAGACAAGCATTCCAACGGCATCGTTTGAGCTTTATATCTTCGTTTTTAAACAATGCATCGGTCCATTGCATTAAAGCCAACGGAAATTCTTTAACCCGCCCTAAACGTCCACTAATTTCGAATGCTGCAGCCTCTTGAGGATCTTGCAAACGTGCAGATTCGGAAATAACGTTACGCATATACCATCCTTCTCTTACCCCTTCTGCACAAAAAATTATCTCTATAGGCTTAATTTTCATTAACAATTGACCCAATACCGTAGCGGCATAAGGCAAATCATTAAAACGCTTATGAACAAAAGTCGGAATATTATTCACACTCCCTTTTGACTTCTCAATGGTCCACTCCACCATACGTTTGGCTTCATCAAGAGACAATTTGTAATAATGAACAATAGATAATGGATAAGACGTATATTCAATATACAGTTGTGCCATAGCCCGAAAGGCACCTCCAACAAGATATAAATTTTTCTTTTTAACCGTGCCGAGCCAAGATACTGTTTTTAAATCTTTTGCAACAATGGTTTTTGCATTACTGAGTTTTCTACTAGAACGATCGGTTAATCTTATAACCCCCAGTGGCAACGTTTGTGCTTTAAACTTTTCCTGCCCTGATATTTGCACCAATTCCATTGAACCGCCACCAATATCAGCCACCAACCCCTCGGCTTCGGGAATACTGCATAATACTCCAGCGGCTGCATAATCTGCTTCTTCTTCTCCTGAAAGAACCCGAATTAAAACATTAGGCATCCACTGGTGTAATTTATTGATAAATTCTTCTCCGTCTGTTGCGTCTCTAACCGCTGCAGTAGCCAACACAATAAAAGGTTTGGCCCCCATGGTCGTTGCAATAGCATAAAAACGCTTTAAAACCTCTTCGGCTAACGCGACCCCTTTTGGATTAAGTTTTTTCGTTGTATCCAACCCACTCCCGAGTCTCAATGTAGCTTTTTCATTAAAAATAATAACGGGGTTTCGCTCTCTTCCTTCAAAAACAACTAACCGAACGGAATTGGACCCTAAATCAACAATAGCTGAACGGATTAAGGAATAAGCGCTCATAAAGTATATCCTTGTTTATTAAAAAATAACTAAATATTAAGATCTCTAGATGCTAATGAAGGATTGCTCATAAAATATTCATGAGCGGAAAATGGATGCGTCGACGCCCCCAGACGCTGCCATGTCTTATCGCTTTTTAACTCCCAGGACTGCAAATTATCCTTTAAATTTGCAACCATTAATTGATTTAAAATTTTCTCATGATTTTCTTCCAGTGTTATCGGAATCATTGCCTCTATTCTTCTATCCATATTGCGTTCCATCCAATCTGCAGATGACATGTATACCTTCGCCGATTTAGAAGGTAAAGAATGTCCGTTACCAAAAACAAATACCCTTGCGTGCTCCAAAAATCGACCAACGATGGATTTAACAGTAATATTTTCAGAAAGATTTTCTAGCCCTGGTCTTAAACAACAAATTCCTCTGACGATAATATTGATTTTTACTCCAGACAAGGAAGCTTGATAAAGTTTATCAATCAATTGAGGATCCACTAGAGAGTTAACTTTTATCCATATTGAGCCTGGTTTTCCTGCTTTCACGAAATCAATTTCGTTATTGATCAATTCATTGAGCGTTTTACGAATAGTTAAAGGTGAAAAAGCTATAGAAGACATCTGAGATGGACGTGCATATCCTGTAACATAATTAAACAATTTGGCAGCATCCTGCGTCAATTTCGGGTTACATGTCAAATAGGAAAGATCTGTATAAATTTTTGCAGTAATGGGATGATAATTTCCTGTACCAAAATGTGCATAAGAACGAATAATATTCCCTTCTCTTCGCACCACTAGACTTAATTTTGCGTGGGTTTTCCAATCGGCAAATCCGAATACAACTTGAACACCAACGGCTTCTAAATCCCTTGATAATCTTATGTTTGCCTCCTCGTCAAAACGGGCACGCAGCTCGACAATAGCCGTTACAGATTTTCCATTTTCAGCCGCTTCAACTAAGGCTCGTATAATGGGTGAATTGCTTGACGTGCGGTATAATGTTTGTTTGATGGCTAACACCTGTGGGTCTTGGGCAGCCTGACGCAAAAATTGCACAACCACATCAAAACTTTCGAACGGATGGTAAACCAATAAATCCTTCGATCGCAAGGCAGCAAAACAATCGCCACCACACTCTTTTATTCTGCTAGGAATAAGAGAAGTATAGTAGGGAAACAATAAGTCGGGTCTATTATCAACGATCAGCTGTTTCACGTCGACCAAACCTAGTATTCCTTTGTGTGTGGTAACTTCTTCAGGAGGAACCTCTAAAGCATGTACAATAATGTCTCTTAATTTCGGAGGTAATTGATTATCAATATCTAAATGAATGACCACCCCTCTTCTTCTCCGCTTTAATGCTGTTTCATAAGAACGAACAAGGTCTTCAGCTTCTTCTTCGAATTCTACGTCTGTATCTCTGATTACCCTTAACAACCCATAATTACCAATTTTGTAACCAGGAAAAATCAATGCAACAAAAAGGATAATAATATCTTCTAGCAATACAAAGCGCTGAACATTTGGTTTATTGAATGACACGGGTAATGGTACAAAACGTGGAAGTTGTGAAGGTAACAAAATCATTACATACCGACGTTCTCGATCATCAGTCTGACTGACAAGCCGTAATGCTATGGCCATATTTAAATTAGGAATAAATGGCACAGGATGAGCAGGATCCAGTGCTATAGGAGTTAAAATAGGAAAAATACGTGCCATAAAATAATTCTGCAACCAACTTAGATCCTCACGATTTAAGTTTTTTGACTGACACACAATAATGGATGTTTCGGATAACAATTGTTTTAATTTATTAAAAACACGTTGTTGCTCAATTAAAAGCACCTTTACTCGTTCACGTATGGCCATCAATTGTTGCATGGGTGTTAATCCATCTGGAGAAGAAGTAATTAAACCTTCTCTCACCTGCCCTGCCAACCCTGCAACGCGGACAGAATAAAATTCGTCCAAATTGCTTGCACTAATGGATAAGAATCTTAGTCGTTCTAATAAAGGGTTTCTTGTATTTTCTGCTTCTTCCACCACCCGCTTATTAAAGTCAAGCCAAGAAACCTCTCGATTAATAAAGCGTTCTGGACTGGTTTTAATATCGTGCGGAGCATGAATTTTTTTTTCTCTTGCCCTTGCAAACGAAACTCTTTTTAATTTTACCTCTAAAGAACTTGTAAGGTTATCTTTTTTGTTATGCATCATAAGATTGACTTTGTAAGTTCAACATTAATTTTTACTGTAAAATAAATTATCAACTTTATGAACGATTAAGTGATGATGATTCCCAATTTATTTAATAAAATTCTTCTGTATTCACTGAATAATGCCTTTTAAAATTATTGCTGCTAGGCTTTTAGTAATACCGCTTCCTTTTGAAAGCGCAGCTTCATCCAATAACCTAACAGCTTCACGAATCGTAGATGCCGATCTAGGAAGGTACAAATTTAACCACTCTATAACCGAAGTCGAAACAACAAGTTGTCTTTCTGCAATTAAACGTAAAAGTAAAATTGTTAAGAGTTCATCTTCTGGTTTTTCTATTTCAACAGCAGTCATAGCACGTAAACGACTAGCCAAATCTGGTAAATTAAACTTCCAGCGCGCCGGAGGATACCTTCCTCCCAAAACGATAGGTAACAACAACTCTTTAGCAATATTAAGTAAATGCAACATCTCAAAAGAATTCGTAATAATATCAGCATCATCAATAACAATAGCTTTTGCTTTAAATTTTTCGATAAAATCATACCAATTTAAGGACAAATCACTATCAAAAACGGATCCCGTTAAATAAAGCGCTGACTTTTTTTCCGCCCAAATTTGTAATAAATGTGTTTTTCCTGTACCTGCCTCTCCCCATATAGCCAATCGGTTATCTGGCCAACAAGGATTAACTTTTGAACTTACATCTAACCCTAGCCATACCCTAGCCACAGAATTAGAGGGAGCATTAATAAACTGCGAAGAATGAAATTTAGGAGCATAAACGAAAGGTAAAACTAATTGTCTAGAAGTTTCAAACAATTCTAATTTTTTACTATGTTTCACTATTCTTACTTTGCCCAAAAACATATCTACCGTAAACAATAGAATAAGTTTAATATGACTTAAAACCAACTTAACTTTATAAATACAACCTAACAAGCATATATTATAAGGCTCTACTATAAATGACATCAGAAAAACCTGAACCGTATGAACAAACGAACGCTACTTACCAACAATCTGGGGTTGATATCGCTGCGGGTGATGCATTAATCGAAACAATTAAACCAGAGGTTTCCAAAACTCATCATACAGGAGTTATAGGAAATCTTGGCGGATTTGGTGCACTATTTGATTTAAAAGCTATTGGATACAAAGATCCCCTTTTGGTCTCTGGCACAGATGGCGTCGGGACCAAATTGCTTGTTGCCATCGAAAGCGGCTTTTATGATACCATTGGTTACGATTTAGTCGGTATGTGTGTAAACGATTTAATTGTTCAAGGTGCAAAACCTTTATTCTTTTTAGATTATTTTGCGACTGGAAAACTAGAAATCGAGCAAGCAAAACGCGTTATTTATAGCATTAACGAAGCCTGTAACGTTTGTGGATGTGCCTTAATTGGCGGAGAAACTGCTGAAATGCCAGGCATGTATGCACATGGACATTTCGATTTAGCAGGATTTTCAGTAGGTGCTGTTGAACGTCATATGCTTTTACCAAACAACATTCAAACCGGTCAAAAAATTATCGGGCTTGCGTCAAGTGGCGCTCACTCCAATGGTTATTCTTTAATACGATCCATCGTATCATCGAACAATTATGTATGGGAAGACCGTGCCCCTTTTGATCCAAATCAATCGCTAGGAAAAGCATTATTAACGCCAACTACACTTTACGCAGAACCCGTGCTAAAATTGCATGAAGCAGGATTATTATATGGAGCTGCTCATATCACAGGGGGAGGTCTTGTTGGAAATCTACCAAGAATTTTACCAAAAGGTACTCAAGCAATTATTGATGGTCAAAGTTGGCCTATGCCTTCTTTATTTTCTTGGCTTGCCCAAATAGGGAACATTCATACTAACGAAATGCTCAAGGTCTTTAACTGCGGTATAGGAATGGTTTTAATTGTGTCAGATGTTGCGTCTGTCTACGACACGTTGAAGAATACTGACACCCAAGCCTACGTCATAGGTCACATCGCCGCAAATAACCATGAGAACGCTGAGCCCAAAGTTATATTTAGTGATAATCCTGAGTTTAATTTTTCACCAAATTATGATTAATTTTGGAAAATCTTAAAATGTCTTTAAAAGAACGTATCGCTATTCTTATCAGTGGCCGAGGAAGCAATATGGAAGCTTTGATTAAAGCATCTCAAAAACCGTCTTTCCCTGCCTCTGTTGAGTTAGTAATAAGCAATAACCCTGATGCTTTAGGGCTGGATAGAGCTAGAGAATATGGAATTGCTACACAAGTTATTGATCATCATGATTTTGGCAAAGATAGACAAGCACATGAAAGGCAAATTGATGCTGTATTGCAGGCATACGCAATTTCAACCATATGTCTTGCCGGGTATATGCGTATTTTAACCTCTTTCCTAATCAATCACTGGCCTAATCAAATCCTTAACATACATCCGAGCATTCTCCCTTTATTTCCTGGATTAGATACCCATGCAAAAGCATTGGATGCTGGGATGAAAGTCCACGGATGCACTGTTCATATTGTTAATGAAATCATGGATCAAGGACCTATTTTAGGACAGGCTGTGATACCTATTCTTCCGAATGACACCTCCCTTACGTTGGCCAAGCGTTTGCTTGAACAAGAACATGTTTTGTATCCACGGGTTTTAAAAAGATTTTTACGTGGAGACGAAATTGAAACAACAGCGGACGCTCTAATAAACGGCTAAATAAAGTAACAAAACTTTAAAAAAAACTATACAAATTATAATAAACAATGATCACGCCTGGCAGCCATGAAACCGTGATCATAATTTTTGCCACTGTTTGTAGGCTAAAATTATCTCAATGACGCAATCTTATATAAAAAATATTAAAACTGCATTTATTCTGCTTCAGCTGCCTCCAATTTTTGACAAACGTGTAACCACGATTCTTCTATTTCAACAAGTTTATTTTCGTAGTCGGCAAGATCAATCTGAAGTTGGGTTATATCGGAATGACTCGCCTTTTCATAAAATTGACTGTCAGATAATTTGTCTCTCAAATGTTTGCAATGAGCAATAAGAAAATCCATTTGTTTTTCACATTGTTTCATTTGATGCCTTAACGGCTGAGTTAATCTACGCCTATCTGCTTTTTCTTTTCTTAATTCCTTTAAATTTTTAATTGACGAATTTTGCTTAGGAATAGACGATTGATCTTTTTCCTGCTTAACCAACCCTTGTCTATATTCATAGATATCCCCTTCAAAAGACCTAATTGTTCCTTGACTCACTATCCATAATTGATCAGCAACCAATTCAATTAAACGAGGATCATGGGAAATTAAAATAACGGCTCCTTGAAAAGAAGAAATGGCGTGAATAAGGGATTCTTTAGCATCCAAATCAAGATGATTTGTCGGTTCATCTAATAAAAGAAGGTTTGGACTATGTCGTGTTGCAAGTGCAAGAACTAACCTAGCTTTCTCACCCCCTGATAAAGATTTGACGTTTGTTTCAATACGTTGTGCATCTAACCCAAAGCGAGCAAGTTGACTTCTAACTTCTGTCAAGGTCGCTCGAGGCAAGGCCTCAACCATATGATCGAGAGGGGTTTGATCTATTTTTAAATATTCAAGTTGATGCTGTGCAAAATAACCTACTGATAATTTTTTATGAACATTCATGATTCCAGAAAAAGGTTTTAAACGACTAGCCAAAAGCTTTATAAACGTTGATTTCCCATTTCCATTCATCCCCAATAAAGCAATTCTGTCTTCTGGATCAATACGTAACGACAAGTGATTAAGAATAATGCGTTGGTCATACCCACAACTGACATTATCTAACGTTATTAATGGTGGGGGTAAAACAATCGGTTTAGGAAATTCAAAGTGAACCGATGTATCTTCAATAATCGCTTGTAATGGTGGCAATTTTTTCAACGCTTTAAGACGGGCCTGTGCCTGACGAGCTTTCGTTGCCTTGGCACGAAAACGATCAACAAACGATTGCATCTGAGCCCGTTTTGCAGCTATTCTTTCTGCTTCACGGTTCATCTGTAACGTTTTTTCGTTTTTAATTCTCAAAAATTGTTCATAATTTCCAACGGTTAATGATAATTTTTTTTGATGGAGATGAGCGATGGCATTCACAGAATGATCCAACAAATTACGATCATGGCTAACAATAAGCGCACTGCCACGAAAAGCCTCCAACCAAGATTCTAACCACATGGTTGCTTCTAAATCGAGATGGTTCGTAGGCTCATCAAGTAATAGCAAATCTGGATTCAAAAAAAGGGTTTTCGCTAAAGCTACTCTCATTCTCCAGCCCCCAGAAAATGAAGAGACGCTTTTACTTTGCTCATTATTATTGAATCCTAAACCCGCTAAAATAGCAGAGGCTCTAGCTGGGGCACTGTCCGCTTGAATAGCAATTAGTCGTTCATGAATTTCTTCTAGATGGTAGCCGTCCTGTGTTGATTTTAAGGCTTGTAAAAGCTTGTTTCTTTCTTTATCAGCGGACAATACCGATTCAATCAAGGAACGATTTTCTGAGGTGGTTTCTTGTTCCACATATGCTAATTTCACACGTTTTGGTATATATATTTCACCACTATCAACCGACAATTCCCCAGCAACCGCTGAAAGCAAGGTTGATTTCCCAGCACCGTTGCAACCCACCAATCCTATCTTTTGACCATTTTCAACTGTCAAAGAAGCGTTTTCTAACAAACAACGCCCAAAAACCCTCAACGTTAGATTTTGAATAACTAATGTACTCACACCTTTACTCTTATTCTAAAAAAATATCGACAACTCATGCAAAAACCTTTTTATTAACAGATAACCGTATATAATTTCACAACCTATATTTTAAAAGGTATATTAATCATGACAACCCAAAGGACGTTATCCATTTTAAAGCCAGATGTTACACGTCGTAATCTTACAGGCAAAATCAATAGTTTAATTGAAGACACTGGATTAAAAATTGTTGCACAAAAACGTTTAAAACTTTCTTTGAGTCAGGCACAAGCTTTTTACAGTGTTCACAAAAAACGCTCTTTTTTTAACGATTTAATTAATTTTATGATTAGTGGCCCTATCATCGTTCAAGTATTGGAAGGTGAAAATGCTGTCGCCACGTATAGAGATAAAATGGGGGCTACTGATCCAAAGAAAGCAGCACCTTACACGATAAGAGCTCAATTTGCCGAGTCAATAGAAGCCAATTCAGTACATGGATCAGATTCTCTTAAAAATGCATCCGTTGAAATTCGGTTCTTTTTTTCTGAAATAGAAATAAACGCTTAATTGTTACGCTTATTTTCTTTAGCTTAAAAAAAATCCAATTCTACAAAATTTCCTTGAATTTTGATGATATAAATTAGTACCATACGAACCATCCCTTTTGCAATTTTTGAGTGTTTCAATACTAAGGAATATCAACTCTTTGGTCACGATACTGTTCAACTAACCCGCGTAAAGGTTGAAATTCTTCACTATTACAATTTTTAAAAAAAACGGTATCCTGACCATTTACATTTTTTTCTAAAAAAATTTTATTATTCCAATCTGCCTGATTAAGGCCAAGCCACAAAATGAAAGAAAAAGGTTGAGGACGTTGATTATAAGGTAAATTTTGATAAACTTGTTTGTCTAAGCCCACATTAAAACGTAATTCTGCATCGCCTAGTGAAGGAGGATTAGTGCGTAAAGGTTCCCAACCTGATCCCTGACGCCCAATCCAATTTTTAACAATTATAAGTTCTTGTGATGCAAGCGATCTTGTCTTTTTGGTAAATCCGAAAGTCAATTCGGCATTAACAATGGGAGAGAAGCTTATGGGACTTAGTTTTTGTCGTACCAATAGCCATATTCCTCCAACAACACTGAAACAAAATATCAAAATTAAGGTCAAAAAGAGATTTTGTTTTCTCATTAAATTATTCCTTAATATGCGACACCTCTTGAACAATTTTCATAACCTGTTCATCAGTTAATTCAGGGTGTATCGGCAACGCCAATATACGATCCGCTATAGATTCAGAAATTGGTAATGGTTCTCCTGTGTGAAAATGACTATAAGCCGGTTGCTTGTGCAAA
This sequence comes from Commensalibacter sp. Nvir, assembly GCF_963921845.1. Classification (NCBI taxonomy): domain Bacteria; kingdom Pseudomonadati; phylum Pseudomonadota; class Alphaproteobacteria; order Acetobacterales; family Acetobacteraceae; genus Commensalibacter; species Commensalibacter sp. Nvir. The sequence continues at coordinate 9,760 of NZ_CAWUGZ010000121.1, forward strand.
GGAAGCGGATAATAAATAGCCGTTGGAATGCCTTTTTTCTTTAGATGAAACTGGACATTACTCCTTTCCTCTTGGCTTTTCAAAAGTATAGAATAAATTGCCCATGCACTCGAACTATGAGGAACTCTTGCTGGAATTTTAACAAAATGTTTAAGATTTTCATCATATAAACAAGCTATTTGTTCTCTGCGTAACAGTTCATCATCAAAAAACTCTAATTTAGCCAACAATATTGCTGCTTGAAATGTATCCAATCGTCCATTTATACCCGTATGAAGAACCTGATAACGGGTTTTCCCTTCTCCGTGAGACCTTAGCGAGCGATAATGTTCTGCTTTGTCAGGATCATTAGTGAAAATAGCCCCACCATCTCCGTAGCATCCTAAAGGTTTAGAAGGAAAAAAAGAAGTTACCGTAGCATCCGCCTCATTGCCTAGTCGCTTATTACCAATTTTCGCACCAAAAGCTTGAGCACAATCATCAAGCAAATATAAGTTTTCAGTAAAGGCTATCTGCCTTAATGCTTCCCAAGGTGCTGGTTGACCAAAAAGATCAACGCCAATAATAGCTTTAGGATTTAATTTTTTTTCATCTCGAATTGCTTTGATTTTATGTTTGAGATCTGTAGGATCAATTTGAAACGTCTTAGGGTGTATATCCACAAAAACAGGAGTAGCCCCTAATAATAAAGGAACTTCCGCAGTCGCCGTATAAGTAAAAGCAGGTAAAAAAACCGCATCCCCAGGACCAACTTTTTCTGTCATTAAAGCGATCTGTATGGCATCAGTACCAGAAGAAACACCTATACAAAATTTTGATCCAACGTAAGAGGCTAATTTAATTTCTAACTCTTCAACTTCTGGACCTAGAATAAACTGACAATGAGAAGTGACCGCTTCAATACGATCAAACAACAGTTTGCCTAAACGCTTTTGTTGTTTTTTTAAATCTAAAAAAGAAATTGTATGATCCATAATAGACTTTCTTTAAATATTTTATAGAATTAACACTAGTAAAAACTTGCTTTGTGATGAAATTCTGGTACTAATTTTTTTACAATTTTAATTGCTTTATCAATATTATTTTCTAAACAAGCTTTTTCAATTTCGTCAATGTGCGAATTAACAAACTCTAAATTCACTGCTCTTGGCACCGCCATCATCAAACCGTCATGATCAGTAGGCATTGGTGCCTCCGTACCATGAAATAACTCTTCAAAAAGTTTTTCGCCTGGTCTTAACCCTGTATATTGTATCGTAATATCTTCGTCGGGTTTGAGGCCTGCTAAACGTATAAGTTGACGCGCTAAATCGGTAATCTTAACCGGTTCCCCCATATCTAGTACAAATATACCTCCTTCGTTTAACATACGATCGGTCTGTTTTAGATCCCCTCTATAAAGCGTAGCTCTGACGCTGGCTTGTAAAACCAACCCAACCGCTTCGGGTATCGTCATAAAATAACGCTTCATCTCTGGATGCGTGACCGTTAGAGGTCCACCATGACTCAATTGCCTTTGAAAAAGGGGCACAACAGAACCGGTTGACCCTAGAACATTACCGAATCTTACTGTAACACAGTGCAAACCCATATCTTTTTTCGTGCTGATACTGTTTTGTGTAAAACCCATTTCTTGATTGGTAATTGCTGTATCTAAGGCTTGACAAAACATTTCAGCTACTCTTTTGGAAGCGCCCATCAAGCTAGAAGGGTTTACGGCTTTATCCGTTGAAATCATAATTAAAGCCTCAGCTTTAACCCTCAACGCGGCTTTAGCCACTACACGCGTGCCTATTATATTCGTTAAAAATCCTTCATTAGGATTGTGTTCAATCATAGGAACATGTTTCAATGCAGCAGCATGAAAAATAAGTTCAGGACGAAATTGATCAAAAACCGAAAAAATTTTAATTTTGTCCCTAATATTTCCTAATATTAATTGGCTCTTTATTGAATTATGTTCACTAAGCTCAATGCCAATTTTCCACAACGCATATTCACTATGGTCAAGAAGAACAAGAAGCTTAGGTTCAAACCGAGAAATTTGCCTCACAAGTTCAGAACCAATACTACCTCCAGCTCCTGTAACCAAAACCACTTTGCCTTTAATCATTTTTCCCATACCTTCCTGATCTAGAGGTACTTGAGGTCTATTCAGCAATTCTTCTAAAGCAATGGGATGCAATTCTACAGAATCAGCAGGAGAAAGCGTGGTTAAAATAGGTGCTCGTTTGACCTGAATTTTTTTTTCTTCTGCAATTGATATTAAATGTCTTAATTGCGGCCCCCTATAATCCCCTCCCGTTATAAGCAATATACTAGGTATTTGTTTTTTTATTTCTAACGTTTCTAAAATAGTCGATAACTCTTTAGCATGGCCTAAAATTGGAGTATTGTGAATGCGGTGGCCTTTACCATTTTCGTTAGAAGAAATTAAACCTATTATTTTATAAAAATTCTTAGTATCTCTTTTTAATGCTCTGATAAACAAATCAATATTCGTCTCATCACCCAATAACAAAATATTTTGCTTATGCTTGGAACCAAGCATTATGTTATCGGACATGATTAAGCGATACATTAATCGGCCACCTCCCATAAGAATGATTAGAACTAAGACGTAAACGATAGGAAAAGTTTTTGATGGAAGAGGATATCCAGATAAATATAATAAAGTCGTAAAAATAAAAGAGCTTACAATAGCAGCAGCGGCGATGTTTAATAAATCAGCTACCCCTGAGAAACGCCAATATTGCTGAGATATGTGGAAAGGGAGCCCACTAATTAATAAAGCTAGCACTCCACTGGTTAAAAACCAAAGTGGATGCAATAAACCTTCTTGAGGAACACATAACCATCTTGCTAGTGGAGCAGCGAGCGCAGCCAACATACCATCAAGAAAAAGATTAACAACAACACGATTAACGGGCTTTGTATATTTATGGTTGGGGGTCGAACTAGAATATTGCAATATTAATCTTCCATCGTTATAGCCTAATAATTCATTCAATTTTTTTAGGGAAAAAATGGTTAATCTATTTCCTCATTTAATATTTTTTTTCTGGTTGGTCACGACCACTGCATTGTCTGCTTTTTTAGTTAAAACGGTATCGCTTATAGGCGTTATGGATCATCCTGTTGAAAGGAGCTCTCACCATGTACCTATTCCTAAAGGAGGTGGCATAGGAATTATTACGGCGTTTACCATCGGCACTCTAGTCATTTTTCCTTTGTTAAACTATTCTTACCCCTTATCCATTTTAGCTTTATTAATAGCGACTGTGATTATGTCCGTGGTTTCTTGGTTTGACGATGTAAAACAATGGCCAGCTTTTATCAAGCTATTAACGCAATTTATCGCATCCTTTATCCTCTTTCTATGTATTCCATCACGAGTTTTACTTCAACATTCTAACACTTTGCTGATAATTTTTTTATTTTTGTGGCCTATTTACCTGATGAACGCATTAAATTTTATGGATGGTTTAAATGGCCTTGCATCAGGAGTTGCCGCGTTAACATGTATTTTCTTTTCTTTCAGCAGCACACAAATAGATTTTAATTTCATCGCTTTAGCTTTATTTTGTGGTCTTATGGGATTTATGCCTTACAATTTCCCGAAAGCAAAAATCTTTATGAGCGATGTTGGGAGCCAATCTTGTGGTCTGATATTAGCAAGTTTAGCTTTATCTCCGTTGAATCAGATGACCACCTTTTCTGTTTCCAATGTACCACCATCAACCCTACTCGTATTTTGTTTACTTTTTGGAATATTATACGATGCAACCTTTACTCTTTGTAGGCGCTTTATAAATAAAGATTCCTTGTTAAAAGCCCACCGCAGTCATCTTTATCAAATAGCGCGTCGTTCTAGTCTGCCTGCTAGTTTAATTACCCTATTGCATTGGTTTTTTTGTATATGGGGTGGAATACTCGCTTTAAATATTCCGCATCAATCAATATTGGATTTAGCAATTCTTTTTCTTGGACTGTTAACCCCACAAATTTTATGGACATTTTATGTCGTTAACAGAATGAAAAATTCTAATATAAAAAAATGGTAAAATATGAATTTATTTACCATTTTCTACTAAAAATTTATTTTCGAATTTTTTCTAGTTGTTTTTCGTTTAAATCTTTTGTTGTGTAACCTGTAGCGGTATTTCCATTACTTCCCTTATTCCAATGAGCATTATCTTTTTCATTTGAATTTTTAAAACTAATGGTGAAACCACCTGGCGCACCTGCTAGGCGGCCCCCAATGGTTTTAGTATCTATGGAAATAGTAACATTTTTAGAATTTTTTAAATTAGCTGCGCCTACACCTACACCAGCAGTGGCTTCACCCGAAGCAGCGGCATATTCTCCTTCAAAATCATATAGATTTCTAAGATTATAAACATTTCCTGTTGCTTGAGATTTCGAAAAACCAAGGGCAACAATGTTACCTCCTTTAATCGTGAAAGGATAGCTTCTCCCATGGTATTTTAAAACACCATCTCCCCATGTAAAACCGACGCCCACATCGGCAGAATGAAAGGTCATATAAATTTTTGCGGAAGGTTTATTAGAAACGTCTGCAGGATGCCGATTAGATGCTTGATTGTCCATCGCATAAATATTATTACCAAAAACCAGCGATGTGCTCACCAAAGTCGCTGCCAGTAACAAATTTGTTTTACTCATTATTTCTTCCTTTAATGACTATAACTGTCATAATAGTAGCATCTATATTCTAAATAACAAGAATATATTCACGTTCAGAACATAGATGGGTTTTAAAGGAAGCCTTGAGTTAAGCTTTAATTATCTTGCTGAATGATTTCTTTTGAAGCTTTTAACATGATTGATTGTATATTGGAAAGATGGTCATTGCCGATGTCGCTACGTTGAACTAGGACAGACCTTCTATCCATTGGATCAATTTTTCTTGATAGCATACCTAATTCTTCTAGACGATCTAGAGCGCGAGTGATGGCTGGCTTTGAAACTTTTAACGTAGCGGCTAAACCACGAACGGTTTGTACTGTTTCATTTAAATAACATATTAAAAAAACTGCTAATTGGCGTGCTGACAAGTCAGGAGTTTCTTGCCGCACCAAAGCTGTAATCGTATCTTTCAAAACATTAATATACTTTCCAGCATTTGTTTCATCTACCATTTTATTCACCATTTTTATCAAAACTATTTCAAGATTATTTTAATTAATAAACAATTATTATATTCAACAAATGAGTATTTACGATAAAAATATCAAGCTCACCTATAAAATTATATTGCTTCTTTCATAACTTTTCTAGCAAACTAATGCCAAGACAAAAAAAATGCAATTAAAAAGTTATAATAATATAAACGTAACATTACCGCTTATATATTAACAGATGAAGATAAATTTCATTGATGCTCATTAATATACATTCGGTCTCTTTTTTGTCCTCTTGGTGATAAAATCTTTATGTAGTATTTTACTCATTATTCATCGCTTTAAGAATAAGTATTCTCCAGTTTTGTTTAATAGATTTGGGTACAAGTACATAAGTACAACTAATAAAACAAAACCACGAAAAGCCAATATAAAGAGCAATCCTTGTACTGGACTGTAACGTTAAGGTAAGAACAGTAGCACCTAAAAAAAGAATACATATCCAGCATGACAACATTCCCCCGGGCAATTTGAAAGCAGATTGTATATGCCTATGGTGATATTTTTTTCGATATTTTATATAAGACAACATAATCAAAAACCAGGTAAATAAACATATAGTAGTGGCCACTGAAGCAACAAGAATAAATACATCAACAATATTTTTATTACCAATGATGAGTAAAATTACAGAAGAGAGCAAGCAAAGACAAGAAAACCTTAATCCGTTTATAGGAACCGAAGAATTCGATAATTTAGTAAAAAATCTAGGCGCTTTTTTTAACAAGGCCAAACCATATAACATGCGACTGGTCGAAAACATGCCACTATTGGTCGAAGAAGCGGCTGAAGTCATTACTACAATATAGACTAAAGCTGCGGCTGAAGGTAAACCAGCAAACAAGAAAAGAACGATAAATGGACTTTGATTCGGATCAATACTATGCCAAGGAATCACTGATAAAATCACCATAACGGAAAGCACATAAAACATCAAAATACGCAACGGTATGTTATTGATTGCTTTAGGCAAATTTTTATGAGGATCTTTGGATTCAGCAGCAACCGTCCCAACAAGTTCAACTCCAATAAATGCAAATGTTGCACTTTGAAATCCAGCCAAGAACCCCTGAAAACCGTTTGGAAATAATTCTCCATTATTAAATATATTTTTTAACGACGAAACTTCACCCGAGGGAGATCTAAACGAAATAACAATGAATATACAACCAACAATAACCAGCACACAAATCGCTAAAACTTTGATAACAGCGAACCAAAACTCCATTTCTCCAAATAATTTTACCGTGAGTCGATTGAGCATATAAAATAAAGCGATACATACCAACGCGGGTATCCAACTGGGCAAGCTGGGGAAAAACATTTTTGTATAACCTGAAATTGCGATAAGATCAGCAATACCAATGACAACCCAACATAACCAATAGGACCAGCCCAGCACATAGCCAGCAAATGGACCCAACAATTCACTTACAAAATCAAGAAAAGATTTATATCTTAAATTCGAAAGCAAAATTTCGCCTAACGCTCGCATTACTAAAAAAACTATGCTACCAATTAAAAAATAAATCAAAATAATGGACGGACCAGCCAAATGAATAGTACTACCTGCTCCTAAAAATAACCCAGTTCCAATGCAACCTCCAATGGCAATAAGTTGAATATGACGGTTACTCAAATTCCTTTTTAAAGAACCGTTATAATTTTGATCCATATAACCCCTTAACTGCTAAAACTATGTTTAATTTGTTTTACTTTTTTATCAAAGTATAAAGACTCTTTATCTATACCCTAAGCACTTCGATGATTTTAAGTTATTTGGCTCATAACTGTTAATTACACAATAAAAATCTATAATCTTTTTATGTTTTCTTTATCGAAACAAAATCATTCCTGACAGTTTATATCAATGAATCATAAACGCGTTCGGGCTCTTTTAGGGCCAACCAATACAGGAAAAACCCATTACGCTCTAGAGCGTATGCTAGCTTACCCCTCAGGTATCATTGGATTTCCGTTACGATTGCTCGCTAAGGAAAATTATGTTCGAATGAGTCAAAGAAAGGGTTGCGAACATATAGCACTCATCACAGGCGAAGAAAAAATTATCCCCCCTAAAGCCAAATGGTATTCCTGCACTGTAGAAGCCATGCCAACCCATATTCCAGTAGATTTTATTGCGATAGATGAAATCCAACTCTGCGCCGATCCCCATCGAGGTCATATTTTTACGCATAGGCTATTGCATCGTCGTGGGAACGAAGAAACATTGTTTTTAGGGGCCGAAACCATTGGACCCATACTAAAACGACTTATATCGGGCATCGAAATTGAAACCAGGCCTAGATTATCTTCGTTGCTCTTTAGTGGTTATAACAAACTAACCAAGCTCCCACCACGCAGCGCCGTAATTGCATTTTCAGCTAACGAGGTCTACGCGTTAGCTGAACTCATTAAACGACAGCATGGCGGATGTGCCATTATAATGGGCAGATTATCGCCCAAAACACGTAATGCCCAAATGCAGTTGTATCAAAATAAAGAGGTTAACTATTTGGTAGCAACCGATGCCGTTGGTATGGGGTTAAACATGGACGTTAACCATATTGCTTTTGCCAACCTTGCTAAATTTGATGGTTATCACTATCGCAATTTAAATTCTTCAGAAGCGGCACAAATTGCAGGCAGAGCAGGAAGAGGTTTTAAAAATGGTTTTTTCGGAACAACTGGAAATTGTACCACTTTCAGCACACAGATAATTCAAGACATTGAAACACACCAATTCAACTCCTTAAAACAACTTTTTTGGCGTAATCATCTTCTAGATTTTACCAGCCCCGCCCAACTTTTCAATTCTCTTACTCAAAAACCTTTACCTACATATCTTAAAGCAGGAGCCCCTGCTTCCGATTTACAATGTTTAATTTATTTAATTCAAGATCCAGAAATTATACAATTATGCAATAGTTCACAAAAAACAAAATTATTGTGGGAAAATTGCCAAATACCTGATTTTAAAAAAATAGGTTTAGAACAACACGCTAAAATCTGTAAAAAAACGTTTCTTTTTCTGCTTCAATACGGCTGTATACCTGAACCTTGGTTTCAACATCATATGCATCACCTTAATTGTGATCAAGGTGATATTGATACTTTAATGCAACGTTTATCAGGGATACGTATTTGCTCGTACATCGCTACAAAAAATAATTGGCTGAAAAATGCCATCTATTGGCAAAAACAAACAAAAGAAGTTGAAAATAATTTATCGGACGCCTTACATGAACAATTGATGAACCGTTTTATCAATCAACGTGTCACAATGCTTTTCAAAAATTTAAAAAACCACAATAAGTCTGAATTATATACTTTTTTCAGCCAATCTGGAGATATTTTTATTGAGGGGCATCTCATAGGAAAAGTAACAGGTTTTACATTTAAAATTTTTAAACATTACCCAGAAGATGAGAAG
>NZ_CAWUGZ010000122.1:0-14293 GCF_963921845.1 Commensalibacter sp. Nvir
GAATAGGATAGAGCGTATCGTATTAATTTTAATGCGTAATCGTTGTGTCTTTTTTGCTCTCATGCCGTATGTACCATGTTTTTATAATAGTTGAAAAATATTAGATGAATGTCATTTTGGTATAAATTAATAAATCTGGCATGTATAAGGATAATTTTGCTTAAGTATTGTCGATTGTTGCTATCTAGCCTTTTCTAAATGAGACGTTGTTCTTTTGTGTAAAAAAGTAAAATGAGTCATAATATTTTTTACCAAGTTTTAAGATGCGAAAGCACTTTTTTAGAGTTGGCACTGGTTTTTTAATTATTTACACACAGCAAAACATACAAAAATATCAACGGTATTTTTGCATTAGGCCAGTTGACCTTTACAATTGATATAAATAACAATGCCTTAGGTTAGTTGTTGGGATTAATACCAATACCGACCAGGGCATCATATTTATATTGTCTAATAAATAGCTATTGTTCCTACATATCAAATTAATGATGATGTCGCTTTCAAGTATAAAGTATGGTATAACGTTTTTATTGCTTTATAAGCCCCTACATTCATGAAAAAAGAAACGTTTTTTGGGTCTAACAAAGCACGTCACTTTCTCTATTAGTAATGTGAAAAAATTTGCGGATGGAAATCTTGTAATTGATTCATAATGCTAAAAGATTGACGCTCTTTTTGATTTATTGTTAAACTTAGTCGAAAAAATTAAACCATTAGAAGAATAATGAATATTCCTTTTTATAAGATGCACGGCATAGGTAATGATTTCGTTGTTATCGATAATTCTGTTAATAGTATCTCCTTAAATAAACGGAGAGTTAAAGCATTATGTGATAGACGTTATGGTATTGGTTGTGACCAACTGATTGTTTTGTCCAACCCAAAGAACGATCTTGCCGATGTATATGTCCAATTTTTTAATGGAAACGGGGACGAAGCAGGTGCTTGTGGTAATGGTTCCCGTTGTGTCATAGCGTGGTTATATCGTAAGTACCACCGTACTGAATTTATTTTACAAACCAATGCAGGACTTTTGCCAGCCCAAGTTATTGATAGTCAGATGGTAAAAGTAAATATGGGTCAGCCCCGTACAAAATGGCGCGATATTCCTTTAAAGCACGAGGCAGACACCTTATATTTGCCACTGGCAGGAGAACCTTCTGCGGTTTCCATAGGCAATCCTCACGTTACATTTTTTGTTGAAGATTTATCAACAGTTGACCCAGTTTTTTGTGGTAAAGTACTAGAAAAAGATCCTCTTTTTGTTGAAGGTGCAAATATAAGTTTTGTTCAAATGCTTGATCGACAAGCAATGCGGGTGCGCGTATGGGAAAGAGGATCGGGTTTGACACTAGCGTGTGGTTCTGGTGCGTGTGCATCCGTGGTGAATGCCGTACGTCGAGGATTAGCGGATCGTCATTGCCAGGTAAAAATGGATGGCGGTAATTTAATCATCGACTGGGACGCGGAAAACAATGAAGTATTGATGACTGGACCTACTTCATTTTCTTATCAAGGAAGTTTTGATTTGGATCATTATCCTCTATGACTATAAAAAAAAGTATCAGGTCTCAGATAATCACTTTTGGATGTCGTCTTAATCGTTATGAAAGTGAAGTTATTGGTCAGCATACAGAAGGATTAAAAGAAGTTGTTGTTGTAAACACATGTGCGGTTACTTCAGAAGCTGAGCGTCAAGCCAAGCAAGCAATACGGCGTTTATACCGTGAAAATAACAATAAACGTATCGTTGTAACAGGATGTGCTGCACAGCTTAATCCGCAGGAATGGTCTACTTTACCTGGAGTAGTACAAGTATTAGGAAATGAAGATAAATTATTAGCAGATAACTGGACGAATCTTGCTATTGATTCTGGCGATCGTGTTTCGGATATTATGTCTGTCAAAAAAAGTGTTACGCATGCGGTGACTGAATTTACAGGTAGAACAAGAGCTTTTGTGCAAGTGCAGCAAGGGTGTGATCATCGGTGTACTTTTTGTGTTATTCCTTTTGGTCGTGGTCCTTCACGATCTGTTCCTTTTGCAGATATCGTTTCACAAATTGAGATTTTGTTGCAAAAAAAATATCAGGAGGTCGTTTTAACGGGTGTGGATATTGCTTCTTGGGGCAAAGATTTTTTTGAGAAAAAAACTTTAGGTAATTTATGTAAGTTAATCTTGAACGCGCTTCCTGAATTGCGTCGTCTAAGATTATCTTCAATGGATCCAATCGGTTTTGATGATGATTTGTGGGAATTATTAGCTCATGAACCAAGATTCATGCCGCATTTACATTTATCGGTCCAGTCGGGTTCAGACATGATACTTAAGCGTATGAAACGAAGACATTTAACAAAAGATGTTGATCAGCTTGTCCAAAAGTTACGTTTCTTTCGGCCTGATATAGGGTTAAGCGCTGACGTTATTACGGGTTTTCCTACAGAAAATGATAAGCTTTTTGAAGAAACATTAGAGTTTTTAAAAGCACAAGCTTTTCCCTATTTACATGTGTTTCCTTATAGTGAACGAAAAGGTACGCCTGCGTCTCGTATGCCTCCAGTACCCAAAATATTGAGGAAAGAGCGGGCCGCTGTGTTGAGAGAACTGGGAAATAAAACGTCAGAGGATTACCATCAATCGTTGGTAGGTAGAAAAGTTCATATATTGCTAGAATCTCCGGATTGTGGGCATTCTGAGCATCACGCGTTAGCAAGATTACGAAATTGTATGGCAACATCTGGTGAGGTTATTTCTGCGAAAGTCGTTTCTGCGGATTCGAACGGAATATGGGTGGAGAGATAGTAAATGGCTTTAGGTTTTTTTTCGCGTTTAAAGCAGGGACTTTCTCGTTCGACGCAAAAGTTAGGTAACAACTTAACGTCTGTTTTTACCAAAAAGAAATTGGATGAAGAATCGCTTGAGCAACTTGAAGAAATTTTAATTGCAGCTGACTTTGGCCCCCAAGTGGCAGAAAATGTTATTCATACATTTCGAAAAAATCGTTTTGGTTCAGAAGTCAGCGATCACGACATAAAAGAAGCACTGGCACAAGAAATAGCTAAAGTTTTACAGCCTGTCGCAAAACCATTTCAACCAAATTTAGAACAGAAACCTCATGTTGTTTTAATGGTGGGTGTTAATGGTACAGGGAAAACAACAACGGTTGGAAAATTTGCTCATGTTTTTAAAAATAAAAATTTAAATGTCATGCTTGTAGCTGCGGACACGTTTCGTGCGGCGGCAGTAGAGCAATTGCAAATTTGGGCAAATCGTGTAGGGGTTTCAATTGTATCTGGCAAACCTCAAGCCGACGCAGCAGGTTTGGCTTTTGAGGCGTTAAAAAGAGCAACAAATGAGCATATTGATTTGTTGTTTATTGATACTGCTGGACGATTGCATAATAAAAGTGCCTTAATGGAAGAACTAGCCAAAATTATAAGAGTCATGCGAAAGTTTGATGTGACCGCTCCGCATTCGGTTTTGTTGGTTTTAGATGCGACAACAGGTCAGAATGCAATCGAACAAGTAAGAATTTTTAAGGAAATGGTTGATGTTTCTGGTTTGATTATAACTAAACTTGATGGTACTGCCAAAGGTGGGATTGTTATTGCTATAGCTCAACAGTTTGGATTACCTATTCATGCGGTTGGAGTTGGAGAACAAATAGAAGATTTAAGAGATTTTTCTGCAGAAGAATTTGCACTAGGATTGATTGGTGATTCCGCTTTGGAAATTTCAACAACGGAAGAGGAAAGTGTTGGTTGAATGAAGATTAGATGATGAAATAAAATTTCATAGCAACAACTATAAGTAGTTTTAAATAATTTCTTAAAACCAAAGTGTTTTATAAACGATATAAAAATAACTCAAAAGGGCTGAAAATATATTCAGCCCTTTTATTTTTATAAAGGTATAGTTTCTTGCGTTAAATTAGATAAAGCAATGATACCAGGTAATGCTTTTCCTTCTAGCCACTCAAGAAAAGCACCTCCTGCTGTTGATACGTAAGATATATCTTTAATGACTCCAGCATGCTTTAATGCAGAAACGGTATCTCCCCCTCCTGCAATGCTTTCCAACACGCCTGCTTTTGTTAATTCAGCAGCTTTTTGAGCCACTGCATTCGTTGCTTTGTCAAAAGGAGAAAATTCAAAAGCACCTAGAGGACCATTCCAAACCAGTGTTTTTAATTCTGTTAGCTTTTGATTTAAAAGCTCTACTGTTTTAGGTCCGACATCTAAAATCATTTGGTCTTTCGGAACGTTGACAATATTAACAGTTTTAGTTTCTGGGTTGTTTTTAAGCTCTGACGCAACAATAACATCAATTGGAAGAATAATTTTGCAGTTTTTTTGTTGAGCTTTTTCCATGATATCGCGAGCGGTGTCGTGCATTTCAGCTTCTTGCAAAGATTTTCCTACTTCAATCCCTTGCGCAGCCAAAAACGTGTTTGCCATCGCACCGCCAATTACCAAAACATCGACTTTACTAATCATATTAGACAAAAGATCAAGTTTGGTAGAAATCTTCGATCCGCCGATAATAGCTCCTACGGGTCTTTTGGGATTTTCCAGTGCTCTATTAAGGGCATCAAGTTCAGTTTCTACTAATCGACCTGCAAAAGAAGGAAGGTATTTGGTTACGCCTTCTGTTGAGGCATGGGCTCTATGAGAAGTTGAAAAAGCATCGTCTACATAAAAATCAGCTAAAGAAGCCAATTCCTTAGAAAGCGCAGGATCATTTTTTTCTTCCCCTACGTGAAAACGTGTGTTTTCAAGTAATAATACATCGCCTTCTTTTAATGCATCAACAGCTTTGTGTGCTTCTGGTCCAATACAATCATCTACAAAGCTAACGGGATGATTTAATACTGAAGCTAAAGCCTTTCCAATAGGTTTGAGAGACATCTCCGGAACAACTTTGCCTTTAGGTCTGGCAAAGTGGCTACAAATAATAATTTTAGCTCCTTTTTTGATCAATTCATGGATTGTAGGAGCAAGACGCTCTAGCCTTGTTGCATCGGTTATTTTTCCATCATGAACGGGAACATTTAGATCCCCACGCAAGAGGACTTTTTTCCCTTTGCAATCTAGGTCATTAAGCGTTCTAAACGCTTTTTTTTCCATTATTCTGCACTTCCTAAAATAACAGCGGTATCTGTCATGCGGGTTGAAAAACCCCATTCATTATCGTACCAACCTGCAACACGGATCATTTTTCCATTATCAATAAACCCGGTCTGCGTTGCATCAAACGTACAAGAGTTATAGCAGTGATTAAAATCCGAGCTTACCAAAGGCTTATCGTTATAACCAAGAATGGATTTGAGTTGACCTTCAGCAGCTTTTTTAAAATATGAATTAAGTTCTTCAATGGAAGCGGGAACTTTAGAGGGTACAAAATCAAGCGCTACATAGGACACATTAGGTGTTGGTACACGAATAGCAATACCATCCAATTTTCCTTTTAATTCTGGAATAACCAAGGCAACAGCTTTCGCGGCACCTGTAGTGGTTGGAATAATATTTTGGGCTGCTGCTCTTGCACGATGTAGATCTTTATGAAGTGTATCAACGGTGCGTTGATCGCCAGTATAAGAGTGAATAGTAATCATGCTTCCACGTTCAATGCCAACGGTGTCTTGTAGAACTTTGGCCATGGGCGCAAGACAGTTTGTTGTGCAGGAAGCATTAGAAATCACGGTCATGTCTTTTGTAATAATATTGTCGTTGACGCCGTATACTACGGTTGCATCAACTTCTTTTCCTGGTGCAGAGATCAATACTTTGCGTGCACCCGCTTTAAGGAGTTCTGAAGCTGCTTCTTTTGTAGTGAAGCGACCCGTACATTCCATAGCAACGTCAACATTTTGCAAAGGTAATTTGCTTGGCACTGACTCGGCAGTAATTTTGATAGGCCCTAACGTGCGTCCATCATGAGTTTTGATAATCATTGCACTGTTTTCTACAGTGACATCAGCGGATAAACGCCCATGAACTGTATCATAACATAGGAGATGAGCGTTGGCTTCTGGGCTCCCTAGATCATTAATTAATACAACCTCAGCATCCGTGCGACCTGTTTCAATGATACTGCGTAATACCAAACGACCAATTCGGCCAAATCCATTAATTGCAATTTTGATAGCCATGATAAAAAAACTCCTAGATATTATATACAGTTTAGGACTTAAAACCTTGGTGATAAGTTTCAAGTGTTTCGACAAGGATTATAATCAAGTTTTGCTTAGTTAGTCACATTATTTTGATAATAATTTTGAAAAAACTTAATTTTTAGATAAATCTGCCAAATAATAAAGGTTTTATTAATCTAATTCCTAGTATGTTTTTTGCTACTACAGGACCAGCTGTAAAAAAGTATTTTATAGTGTATTTTTAATTAGTACGTATGGTAAGCTTAAAAAACTTTTAAAGCTATGTTTTGTATAAAACCTATAAATTAGACTAATGTTCAGTTAAGGCTTCTCAATATAACTTAGTATCTATATTTAGGGTAATTGGCACAAATAATAGAGTATGCTGCCATTAAAAATAAACAAAAATTTTAATTTAAATTGATTAATTATGGTACGTTATCGTCAAATATTTTTTTTCTTAAGTTTGTTCTTTTTATTTACCTCTTGTAAGTTGATTGATCAAAGAACGTTTAATCCTAGGGCTGGTCGTCGTCCTATACCCTATATTCCTCCTGCACCGCCTCCACCTTTACCACCGGCTCCACCTATTGAAGTGGTTATAGGAACGCCTGAAGGTCAATGGCGTAAACCTTTGCAGATGTTAACGAAAAAAGCTTTGGAAAAGAAACCTGACGCGTTGTTTGTTGTGACAGCTGTTACATCCGATTTGCAATCCTTGGCGGCACAAGAAGAAAATCTTCAAAAAGCAGTTCGTAAGGAAGCTAAATTAATTGCGGATGAAATTGTTAAAGCGGGTGCACGACTTGAACAAATACAAATGGATGCTAAAACAAGTGGCTCTATAAAACAAACAGTGGTTCAAGTTAATGTACGTTGATTTTAGTTTTATAATAAAACGAAATCTTTTTCGATAAAATATAAAAGAATAACTGAGGAGTTAGTATAGTGGAAAATGGTATAGATTCTACCCATGCCTTTTATCATTTTTGCAAAAGTGCTTTGGAAGATATTGAGCAACAGGGTCGATATCGGCGCTTTACGCCTTTAAGCAGGCAATCTTCAAGTTATCCGCTGTATGAAAGCAACAATACGCTCCCCTCCAATAAGCCGGTGGTGGTTTGGTCTTCTAACGATTATTTAGGTATGGGGGTTGAACCAGAAGTGATAAATGCTGCAATAGTAGCGGTTAAAAATTATGGTGCTGGAGCAGGTGGAACACGTAATATTGCAGGTACACACCCTTTGCATCTTGAACTTGAAGCGGAACTGGCTGATTTGCATAATAAAGAGGCCGGTTTGATTTTTGTCTGTGGCTATTTGTCTAATCAAACCAGTTTGCAAACGATATTAAATAGCATGAACGGGAATTGGATCGTCTTTTCGGATAGATTGAATCATGCTTCTATGATTGCAGGTATAAAAGGAAGTCGAAAATCAAGTTGTATTATTTTTGAGCACAATGACCTTGAAGATTTAGAAAAAAAGTTAGCCACTGCTCCAAAGGATGCTCAGAAGTTGATTGCTTTTGAAAGTGTTTATTCAATGGACGGCGATATTGCTGATCTTCGCGGTATGTGCGCCTTGGCACGTAAATATAATGCACTGACTTATTTGGATGAAGTGCATGCGGTAGGTTTGTATGGGAATCAAGGTGGAGGTGTGTCCGAACGAGATAACGTTGCGGATCAAATTGATATTATTGAAGGAACCTTAGCAAAAGGTTTTGGCGTACATGGGGGCTATGTTACGGCCAAAAAAGCTATTATTGAATATTTAAGATTGGCTGCTTCGGGTTTTATTTTTACAACGTCTTTACCGCCTTCAATTGCCGCAGCGTGTTTAACGAGCGTAAAATTAGTTCGTAAACAACAATGGAGACGCGATAAACTTTTTGAACGGGTTCGTACATTTCAAAGGAAGTTAAGAAAAGCGAATATTTCTTTTATGCAAACTGAAAGCCATATTGTCCCTGTCATGATTCGCGATGCCGAATTGTGTAAAGAAATCAGTGATCGTTTATTGAAGGAATACGCACTCTATGCAACGCCCATTAATTATCCAACCGTCCCAAAAGGAACCGAACGTTTACGCTTAACCCCTAATCCTTTTCATACAGATGAAATGATGGATGATATGGTTAATGCGTTAAAAACCCTATTGTAGAGTAAAACGATGAGATGTTGTATTCATAGCGACGAGTTAAAACTAGGTGCTATGAATACAGATACTATTGATTATTTTGTATTAGTGTTTTTAACGTCTGGTATGAAACTGCGCCAGGAACAATTTTGTTTTCGTTGACTATTAAAGCTGGGGTTCCTTCTATCCCTAACTGTTTTAACAATTCAACATTATCGTCAAGTGCTTTGCTGATTGAAGAAGCTTTCATATCTTGTAAAAGACGATCAGGATCCAAATGCTGTGCTTTTGCGATTGTTTTAATGGTCTCTTCGTCAATGTTGAGTTTTGAGTCCATAAGCCCTTTCATCATCGCAACATAGCCGTTTTGTCGCGCGGCAGCAGCAATAGCTTTTGCTTGTAAAATACTATTTTCACCTAATATTGGTACAACCTTGAAAATAATTTTAACATTCTTATCTTCTTTAGTAAGTTGAATAAGTTCTGGCAAAACTTTTTTACAATAAGGGCAACGAGGATCATAAAACTCGACAATAACGTTTTTTGCGTCAGGCTGACCAATAAATCCATCTGAAGGCAAAATACTTGTAAGTAGGTTTTTCTTTTCTGTTAACGTTTTCGAGGCTTGTTCGTTTCGTTCTTGTGCCATTTGTTTTTGAGCGCTTACGATAGCGTCTTCTAATATACTTGGATCGTCTTTTAAAGCTTGGCGAACGACGGATACGATTTCCTTTTGTTGGTCGCTAGTAAATTGTGTATTCTGTGCATGGCTTATAGAAGGTAAAACGGCAATACCCGATAATAAAGTGCACGCTAGAGGAAGTCGAATGCAGTGCTTAAGAAGCAGTTTGTTCATTAAATTTATCTCCTAATAAAAACTAAACTGTATTTTAACCTATTATAACATTATAATGTTATGACAATGTCCAGGTTTGACAAGGGTTATAATAACCTTATAGCGTTTGGAGTGGTAACCGACTGGGCTGGCAAACTATTAACTTATTCATATCTGGTTATTCATCGGAGAGCAACTACGTGTTTAAACGCCGTCACATTTTAAGTAATTCGCCAAAGATAAGTTATCGTAAAATGTCTACAGAATTTTGTCATCAATTTATCATTAATGAAGGTCGTTTAAGAGCAGTTAGTAAGTTATGTGCTTGTATGATGGCGTTATTAACTTTCTCTGCATGTGGTCATGGAAACAAACAAGATAAAGTTATTAAAACAGCAGATATAGATAACCGTTTAACAGGATACGTGGGCAGTGCTGCGGGAGATGAGCCTCAGGCAACTATGATAGCTAGGGACGTTTTAGTTCGAGGAGGCAATGCTGCTGATGCCGCAACTGCTTTGGGTTTTGCATTGACTGTAACGCTTCCTTCGCGTGCTTCATTAGGCGGAGGAGGAGCTTGTATAGCATATAGTCCCGGGAAACCTGCAGAGTCTATTCTTTTTATGCCACAACCGGATGTACAACAAGGACAAGCGGATAGACCAGCTTCTATTCCGATGATGGCAAGAGGGCTTTATTTGCTACAGGCTACGTATGGCAAGTCAGATATTAATGATATTTTATCTTTGGTTGATACGTTAGCTCAAAAAGGCGTTATTGTTTCTGATCAGCTAGCGTATGATATTGCTGCTGTTCAAGTGCCATTATTTTCTGATACTGGAATGCAAACTATGCTTTCTCGTCATGGTGGTGGTGCTTTAAAAAGTGGTGATTTATTTTACCAGCCTCGGTTAAAAATTATATATGACAGACTTATTTCCGCAGGTATTGCTGATTTATATATTGGTTCTTTGGCACATAGTTATATTTTAGGGGCACAAGCTTCAGGAGGGGGATTAAGCGGCAGAGCGTTTCGCAATGCTTTGCCTTATAGAGTACCAGCTTTGACTTTAACTTATGGTAAAAACAGTGTTTATTTTCTATCTCCCCCTGCTGATGGAGGTTTAGGGATGGCTTCAGCTTGGCAGGGCCTTGTAAGCGGTCAACCCCATGCGCTTTCGCTTGCTCAAGGAAGTGTTGCTCAATGGAGAGCAAATAATGCAGTGTCGTATGATAAAAAGACGATTTTAAAACAAATTGATAAGGCTCAAGCTCAAATAAGGAGGCATTCATCAGCTATAGGAACATTACCTTCTTTACCTGCATCTACTTCTTTTACAGTTGTTGATCGGCATGGTGGAGCAGTGTCTTGTGCTTTAACGATGAATAATCTTTTTGGTACGGGGCGTATTGCTGGAAACACGGGAATTGTCATGGCAGCCTCGCCGAAATCTTATCCTATGCCCCTATTTACGGGAGCTATCGCAACGCGCCACAAACAATTGCTTACTGTAGTAAGTGCTTCGGGTCAAAACGATGCTTCCGCAGCAGGCGCACAAGTTTTAACTTTGTTTATGAACTCTAGTACTTTGGATGATAAGGAAAAGATTCTTTCCCATCCTGGTGCTCCTCAAGGAAGAGTAAATGCAGTTCATTGTCCAGAAGGAGCTTTAAGCCAGTCAGGTCACTGCCAAGCCTATACAGATCCGAAAGGTCTAGGATTAGCAATCAATCGTCATTGATGAATGATTTATTCAACGTAGCAATTAATATCAAAAGTAATGTTTAACGAAAAGGCAAAGTAAATTTGTCCTGATCTGTTGACGAGTAATTTAGGGTTATAAATAAAATGATGGATAAAAATAAAGCTTTAGAAGGGGCACTCTCTCAAATAGAAAGAGCTTTTGGTAAAGGCTCTATTATGAAAATGGGAGAAAAGCCAACTGTTCAAACAGAAGTTATTTCTACAGGTTCGATTGGTCTCGATATTGGTTTAGGTATAGGTGGAGTGCCAAGAGGGCGTATCATTGAAATCTATGGGCCTGAGAGCTCTGGCAAAACAACGATGGCTTTGCATATTATTGCAGAAGCACAAAAAATAGGTGGTACTTGCGCTTTTATTGATGCAGAGCACGCTCTCGATCCTATTTACGCGCGTAAACTAGGTGCGGATGTTGATAATTTGTTAATTTCTCAACCAGACGCTGGGGAACAAGCTCTAGAAATAGCGGATACACTTGTACGTTCCGGTGCAATTGATGTTCTTGTTATTGATAGCGTGGCTGCACTCGTCCCCAGAGCTGAATTGGAAGGGGATATGGGCGATAATCACGTTGGATTGCATGCAAGGTTAATGAGTCAAGCGTTAAGAAAATTAACAGGTTCGGTGTCAAAATCTAATGCGTGTTTGATTTTTCTTAATCAGATTCGTTCTAAAATCGGCGTCATGTTTGGTTCTCCGGAAACGACGACGGGTGGAAATGCACTTAAATTCTACGCTTCAGTACGCTTAGATATTCGACGTATTGGTCAAGTTAAAGATAAAGACGAAGTAACAGGTAATCAAACACGGGTCAAAGTTGTCAAAAACAAAATGGCTCCTCCTTTCCGCCAAGTTGAGTTCGATATTATGTACGGTGAAGGAATTAGTAAAACAGGTGAATTGATTGATTTGGGTGTTAAGGCAGGTATTGTGGAAAAAGCGGGTTCTTGGTTCTCTTATGATGGGCAACGGATTGGTCAAGGAAGAGAAAACGTTAAACAATTTTTGCGCGAACATCCAGAAGTTAGCGAAAGCATCGAAAAACGTATTCGTGAAGATTCTGGTGTAGTTAATGAAGCGTTAATGTCTGCTGATGAAAAAAATAATGATTCATTGGATGGGATCGTTGGATAAATGTTAAAAAGTTGCCGTTGAGTTCATCCTTCAACGGCAACTGTCTTATTACAATTAATAATTGGCTTTATGGACATATAGTTTTTTAGAAACTTTTTTGAACATATTTTGAACTTGGTATGCTGGAATAGGTTTCCAAAGATGAATAATTTTATTCATATTTAATGTTTTCTAATATTTTACATAAAATTAAATTGTATCTTAGTTCTTGTATAAAGATTAAATAAAGGTGAATTATACTTATTATTTTAAGGGATAAGCTGAATATTTGAATAGGTTGGAAATAAGGGTAAAGCGTTTTATGTGGCGACGTAAGCTAATTTTGGAAAATAAAACATATTGGCAATGAGTTTCTTTGATATTTTATGACTTGACCTTTTAAGAATCGTCATGGTTTTTTTAATAGTATTAATTATATAGAAGTGTGTTATTTTCTCATTAAAGAATTTTTTGGCAACTATTTTTGTTATTTTTAAGAGAAAGTTTGTCTAAAGCAGTAATATTAATTTTTTGTCTGAGTAAAAAACACGTATGAGCCATTAAATTATGAGATGAAAAAAGTTATCTTTAAACTTTTTAAATATTATTCAAGTGTGGCATAGATTTTTTTAAGAAACTAACTTTAAATTTCGTTTTTTTGATAACAAAATTTTCTTGTTGACTTCTTCACCATCTTCAGACAATTGAAAGGGGAGCATGGGGGAATAGTTCTCCTTTTCTCGAATATTATTCGGTGCATCGGGAAGAAATTTTTCAAGGTAAATGTCGGAAAGAGCTCGGAAGCAATAGTCCAAAATTGAAGTCGCATACATTGCGTTTGGATCTCCTTCTACAGTTCCTGAAATACCAAAGTGGCTATAAGCAAAAATATCAACATAATCGTCTAAAGATGCACCATATTGTAATCCGATAGTGACGGCTTGGCTAAGGTAATCGAGCAACCCTTTTATCATAGTGTTTTCTTTTGTAGTCGTGATCGATAATTCTCCTAAACTACCATCTTCATATTCATTTGTTCTTAACAATAAGGAGCGACCTGCAATACTCGCTTTTTGTGTAATACCTTTCCTTCTAGGTGGTAACGTCTTTCTTACTCCACGAGGCAAGGTAGCTTTGAGAAAAAGTGGATTCGTAATCGGGTCGGGTTTTGCTGGCATGTGGGTCACAAAACCTACCAATGCTTTATGCATAGCATATTGCGATTGCATAGAAGGTAAGGCTAGGATGGTCTCGCTTGATAATAAAGCTGCCAGTGCTGTTTCTAAAGTATATCCACGATGAAACAATCTTAAAAGAGTACTTGTTTTAAGATGTCCATTTTCCTTCAAAGGTGAAAAATTAGGATGAAACCCACACGTTTCTACCCCTAAAAGTAAATCGGCCACATTGTTAGGTAATGAAAAACTTGTATTGACTCTTGGTTGCGCGGTTTCAGGCTCTTCAGAAGCAAGCGCCCAAAGTTCTTTTGCTTCTTTTGATAGTTCCGGTAAAGCATTCCAATCTGGTAATAAAGGTAAAAAGTCCGATCCACATCCTATGTTCGCCAGTAATGTCGTAAAACATGCAATACAACAGGCGATGTCACGACTATCTGGATGATCATAATCGTATCCAAGTTGAGCTAGACAAGCATCAAGATTTGATAAATAGATGGTTCCAGCAGTGGGTTTTGGTGGTACACTAAGCAAATCAAGCGTGTCATTATATCGCGGCTTCTTTGTTATTTTTGTAAAAGGCAATTCACCATTTGTATTATTGCTTTGCTGGTTATGTAAAATTCTCAAAGTTTGCGTGGCAACATGCAAAGCGTGTCTATACGTACGTGCGTTAAAACCTTTCTCGCTGGAAGCAAACGCGGCCAAATTAATGGTGATGCCTAATTTAGCATTATAATTATTTTTCCAAATAGCATCATTCGGACAGGCTTGACGAAAGAGTAAAAGTGTTTCCCAATCTTGGGGAGTAATAGTACTAGTTTGTCGACACAAGGGAAAAATCCAACGCGATGCAAGAATATCTGCTTGGATAGGAGATTTGTCAGTATAGTACTCTGGGCAGAAATTAAGAATGGCTGTTGCCGCCTCTTTATCCCAACTTTCAGGTATTTCAACCATTTGAAGAGGAGCATCAGGGTCAATTGCAGCGTGCAGACGACACATCTGGACGCCGTTCCATAGGTGTTGTGTTTTCATAATTTAAGTATAACTAATTTAATTTTTATATATAAGTGTATTTTAGGCTTTAAAATTTATACAAACCTATGAAT
>NZ_CAWUGZ010000123.1:0-4337 GCF_963921845.1 Commensalibacter sp. Nvir
TTTCTATTCGCTTAGGATCATTAATGTTATACGATGCTCCACCAATCATCCGTTCAAACGCACGCATAAATGACTTTACGGATTTTAAGCAAAACGCGCTAAGTTACCTGCCTTAGCGCGTTTTTTATGAAATCAAGTTACGTTAGCGTTAGCTGGTCTTTTGTAACCTTTCTGAGTTTGTGAGGAGGTAAGGACCCTTCGAGAGTACTTCAACGCTCAGGCTTCCTTCATGGCCAGACGTAACCCCTTGTAAAGACAGCGTGGCATTACCATCGGTCCAGCGACACGTATCGTTTTCTATTCCATGCCAACCCAACAAAGCAGGTTCTTCCAGATGATGACGTATGGCGTGGGATTGACCATTCTTTGTGACGGTAATGGATCCGATAAGCACGCCCAAAGAACGACGATCGTCAAAGAAAGGACCGATCGTATCACAGGGGCGGCTGCTTCGGGACTGAATGCGAATATGGCCAACGTTGGAAGGAAGGGTAAACGTATACGTATTCCCGGCAATGGTGCTGGGGAAAAGCGTTACCCCCTTATCCGTGATGACCCGCAGATCAGGATCCTCAACTAACAGGGGCGCTACGTAGTGGCTTTCAAAGCCCAGTTGATGGGCACGCTGTTTGAGGGCATTAAAAATCGGTTCCACAATCTCGGGTTGCGTGGTTAGGGGGGCGGCCGCGTCGTCCCAGGTTTTTACAGGGTAAATATCGGGAAGCTGAGCGCCCGAGCTTTCTTTAAAAACCTTGCGATTGCCGGTATCCAGATAGGTTTCGGTTAAAAGACCGTTGGCGCTGATGATGGTGTGGGTCTTGGTTTCAATATGATAATAGTCATACGAAGTCAACGAATGGTCATAGACAATGGAGGCTCCATTTACCAGCATCCGTACCGGAATAAATTGATTGTCCAAGCACAGGCAATGTTCGGACGTAAGGGTTAAATCTTCGAACGGAACGTTGGGGGCAATCGCGTCTTTCATCACTCGAACCGGCACCCCAGCAAAATCAGCAGGGAGGTTGGGGCGAACGTGACAACGGGTTTTACCAATCCATTCAATGGGCTCTAGGGTGGAGGAGCCGTTGGCAAAGGTGTGAATCGCATCGCCAACCTTCAAATCTTCCACCGCGCGATACCCCAACGCGGTTAAAATCTGGCTGCCCGGTAAAAAACAGCCTAGTATCATAGTGCCGCCATTGTCATCGGACTTAACTATTAATTGCGTGTCATCGGTAAAGGGACTGTCTTGCTTATCAAAGCTATTAAAGACGATTGTCTGGAGGTTATTATCTGAATCCTTATAGGTTATAGTAAGTTTACCGCCACTATACGTGGCTGAAAAGTCTGTACATTTCGTAAAATCGATCCCTTGGAAATCCAATTTGTCTTGCTTATCAAACCCTTCAATGTCAAATTCATCCGCATTGAAGGTACTTGCCGTAACTTTTTTGCCAAATCTAAGGATAGCACAGCCACCTTTGGATTCAAAATCTACGTTAAAACCTTTACCGCCTGTAAAAGATTGATCAAATGTTAATACGCTACCCTGTTGAAGCTGAAAAATAGGAGAAGACGTAAGATGCTGGGGATCAATGTTTGCTATGTCGAGGTTGACCCCATTAGTTAACGTAATAGTTTCTTTCCCAGTAGAAGCGACCAAGTCGTTAATGGTAACTTTTCCCGTTCCGGAAATCGTTAAATTTCCATTAGTTAAAGCCAAACTATTATCAATGGTTAGATCTGTATTGTTAAGAGTAAGCGTCCCTCCTTCGCTTGTAACCAATAAACTACCAGTCATCTCCACACTACCAGTGGAGGAAGGGGTAAGCGTGAAGGTTCCGCCATTCAACGTAAAACATTGATTCGTTGAATCGCTTGTCGGAATCTGCATGTTAGTGCCAGTATAAGTAAGATTCCCTCCACTATTAACCTCTAAAAATCCTAAGCTATAGTTTAAGGAGTTAACCGTTACATTTCCCGTAACATCAAGCTCACCACCATCCACAGTAATCGTGGTATAGGTTCCACTGACCAATGTGGTCGTTCCACTATTTTTTGCCTCTAAATATAACGTAGACGTGATTAAGTTCGTAAATGTGTTGTTTCCTGAGCTGTTAATATCGATTTCGTTAATGGTGATAGCACTACCACTTTGACTTGTATTTCCTGTAATGGTGGCACTGCCTTGTTCACTTACCGTTAACGTCCAATTCGAAGTGGCACTATTCATAAAACTATCAATTTCAAGGCTGCCCCCACTAACAGAAATTCCATAATCTATTTGAGAGCCAGTTAATTGACTGACCATAAGCTCCGTAAGCTTTACCGTGCCGCCCGATACGTCTATAGTGGTAACCTGTTAAATTTGTATCCGTACTTGTGAATTTACCGTTTTCAACCTTTAACTGGCCCAGAGAATTTCCGTTACTTGATAATATTATAGTGCTTTGCTGACCGTTAACCTCAAAGACTCCGTCCAAAGAAATGGTGTAAGTACCGCTATCAAATTTTGCATAATCGTCAAACGTTATTCCATTTGACAGGTCGTTCTGCGTCGTAAACTGAATGTTTCCACCCAATTCCAGAGTCCCATAACCTGTAACTCCCTTTTTTGACCCTCCTCCAATATGAATTACCCCATCTAAGGTAATTTGCGTCTTACCGCTAGTGGTACCTTCCAGAGTTAACGTGCCACCATACAACGCGTTAGGGTTTGTTTGTGCACTCGTATCCCCAGTGGTGGCAAGCCCACCCAATCCGTTGGTATAGGAAGGATCCTCGCCAACATAAAGATTGCCCCCAATGGTTACCCCATTCCCTATGGTAACGGCAGAAGTCTGAAAGGTTGTACCATCCGTAGTATACTGACCAAAAACAGCTACTGTCCCCCCTCCAGTAAACCCATATTGACTGAGATCCAAAGTCCCCGAATAGAAAAGATTTGAACCACTACCAATTACAAAATTGGCACCGAGAGTGATCGTATTTCGATCCCAACCCACCACAATATTGCCGTTAATTGTAGAAGAGCCCGAAAGGTTTAAGGTATTGTGATAGTCCAAAAAGATGATTCCGGTTGAACCAGTCTGTAGGGTACCATTGTCAAGGGTAATGGTAGAATTGCTAAGGTTTTCTTCGTAATAGGTTGTGCCACCACTGCCGTTGATATAGGTCACCTCACCCGTTGTGACTTAGTAAGTGCTCGTGGTTGTGCCATCTGTATTCGTCAGCACAATGGACGTATCGGTCGGGGAATCGCCTAGAAAATTAAAAACACTACCGTCGGAAATCTTGAACGTCACGTTGGTCATTTTATTGGCATTGTCAATGATATAAGTAGACGATCCACTCAGATCAATTTCAATGGTAGGGGGATGGTCGGTATCGATAATGATTTGATCTTTTACTTCGGCCGTCCCGCCCGTCATAGTTATTGTCGTTGGATCTGTGCCTGTGCCTGTACCTCCTAGATAGAAAATAGGCACGTTAAAAACAGTGCCATCGTTTAGGGTCATGTTCACTCGATTGGTCACAGCTAAAAAGATAAAAGGAGTATCGGTAGCTTGCTTATAGCCTAATTGATTAATGAAGCCCCATAGTAATGAGCTAATAGTAGCAGAACCATAATAAGTGTAATTAATATCTGAGTTTAATACAAATTGATTAATTGACCCAGAAAAGGCCTCCACTAAATCACCCGTTCCTGGAAAATACTTTTTAAAAGTAATTCTACTGTAAGTGATTGCTCCATGCCCTGAATTATGGATAAAATGTTTAGGAATGGAAAGAGCAAACTCTTTTTGTTTTTCAAGAAAATCGTCGGTCATTATGGTATCCTATTAAATTAAAAAGCCTTTAAAGGAGCGTATGAAAAAGGTGTAGCCCTACTTTAGAGCAATTCCTGTTGCCTTTTACTTTTTGTTTGGAGTGAAATATTTTAGAACAATACCGTCATAGAAGTGCACGAATAAATGCCTAAACCCACTATCGTTTTTATCTTATTTTAACTCAATTGATGGTCAAATTAATGTTCAAACTAATATTTAAAAATCAATTGTTCTTAACGCCTCGTCCAGTAGAATGTTCAAGATAAAAAAACACAAAAGAAAGGTTTTTTATCATCAATTGATCCGAAAATCAAAATTATATTAAAAAACAAGGGTAACTTCTGAACGTGAGTAACATCGCTGATCTTAATTTAAAGTTTTTTTATAATAGCGCTCTTGGCTCTTTGGATGGGATGTTGAGATTTACAGACTTAAGTTTTGCATGGGTTTTGTTTGGAATTGACTGTTCGTTTTTTTGTGGTTCGCTGGGGGGTATTTAATTTG
>NZ_CAWUGZ010000124.1:0-1661 GCF_963921845.1 Commensalibacter sp. Nvir
AACGGATGCTGCCGTTGCTAATAGTGGCACGTCTAATGCAGCTATATTTGACTTTACAATTCCTAAGGGAGATAAAGGGGAAGCTGGCGCTGCTGGCACCTCTTATGTGAATGACGGCACGGTGGATCTCAATGTGAAAAGCATTAGCTCTGATGGAGGTAAAGTTAAATCCAATGGAGGGGGTGATTTAATCACCAACACGCTTTTAGCCAATAGTAATATTCAATACAATGCTCTGATTTTAAAACAATCCGCGACCAGCGGCGAGGTAGATTTTAATTCTCTCTATGGCGTAAGACTGAACCATCAAGACTCTCTTGCGCGCATCAATCTTTTGGCAATCATACAAGCGGGAAGTGATCCTAAAACAAGTGGCTCTGTAACCAAGACGTTTCACATAGATAATGATGGAAATTTTCTTATCCAAAATGGTGCGTTTGGTGTGTCCCAAAGGTTTCCAAAACTTAAAGATACAACAGATTATGACTATGTTATTACCGTTGGTCAAAATAATGTTGCTGCCATTAAAAATTCCAAAGCGAATACCCTAACAGGGTGTGGTTATTTGTTAGCGGATCAATCTACGATAACTACGGCCGCTACGGGATATACGCTGGCGTACAACCCCACAACGAGAAAAGTATCTTTCTGGAACAATACATTATGGCAAGACTTAATGATTGATACCTCTTCCTTGTCTTACGTTGATCCCGATCAAAAAGCCAATGTAGACACTAAGACACTAAAAGTAGGCGCTCAATCCTACGACACAACAGCCAAAAAGCCTTGCTGGTGGAATGGCACGGAGTGGACAGACGCCATGGGGAGTAGCATTACCTAATGAAGATTATAAAAAATATTCTTTGTATTAGAATTATTTTGGAATATTATATTGTATATTAGACAGTTTAATATTAAGATTATATCCCGTTACTGTTACGCTTATAAAGCTAAAACAGTTTTTCAATAATCTGGATAATTAAATGAATAAAAAAGATTATGAAGAAATTTTTTTTTCTAATATGGGACAATTAAATAATGTTTTTATACAGAGTTTAAGAGCAGGATTAATTGAAGTAGATGAATCAAGTTTTCTTAAAAATATAAAAGAGAGTCGTATAAAAAATAATTTGGTAACTCTTAATTTGTGTAATGATTTGAAGAAGTTTGTTAATTCTAGTGAAAATTGGTTTTATATTAAGTGTTCTCAAAATGATTATTTAATCTTAAAAACACGAATGTATGCTTTTGTTTTTAAGATTAGAAATAGCAATCCTATTGATACTCAAAACTTAAGAAATAAGCTATCTAATGGCAGGGAAAATTGGACTCAAAATGCTAATATATATATTGCGAATCAAGTTAATGATTATTTAAACAAACCATGTAATAAACTTTTAAAAAAAGAACTTAGTGAATATAAAAGTGATCAAATTTGTTTTTTTCATTTGGTTTGGAGCCTATCAAAAAGGGAGATTAATAGAATCCATGTAGGCATTACCTATACCGTTGGTTATAAGAAAGAAAATAATTTAGACTGGTACTTGCATTTAATAAGTGATAGAATAAAAATCAATGCGGACGAAGAACATATAGATGTTTTGGTTAATGAAACATCTGGTCGAGAAGAAAAAGCAAATATAATCAAAGTAAAAAGGAGA
>NZ_CAWUGZ010000125.1:0-8650 GCF_963921845.1 Commensalibacter sp. Nvir
ATTATATAGTATTAGATTAAGAATACAATTTCTGTTCGATTTTTGATCGACATTTTCGATCTAATAGCCTTTGATTACTACTTCCTCTAAATAAAAGGTCACTATTTTTATAAGAAAGAAGAAAGGGCCCATCAATTAACAAATCTGTATAGTTTAATAAATTTTTTATAGCTTGGTTATGCACGCTCATTTCTAATAGGCGCTCAAACGTATATCCTGTGTAGGTAACGACAGTCTTTCCTATTTTGTTAACCATTTTAGCAAGAGCTACTAAAGCGCAAGCTTGTATAAAAGGTTCTCCTCCTGAAAAAGTAATTCCTGAAAGTAAGGGATTTTTTTGAAAATTTATAAAAATTTTTTCGACATTACAATAATAACCTCCAGAAAAAGGTTGTGTTTCTGGATTTTGACATCCTGGACAAAAATGAGGGCAGCCCTGAGTGAAAATAACAAATCGTATACCAGGGCCGTCTACAATTGATTCCTCAATAATACCGCTAAGATGAAGTTTAGGAGCAGCCATGTTTGACTCTATCTTTTTCTTCTGCTCGTTTGGCGTTGTTAAAACGATCAAGTGTCCCTACTAAATAACCAGTAATTCTTCTAGTACGAGAAAACCCTATACGTTCACCGATTTTCTTGCTGCTTTCATTAATACCAACAGTGTTTATAGAGTCTGTTTTTATTTTCTTGAACATTATACATTCCTTTTAAATATTAATGATAGTAAGGCACATTAGGGTATTGCTGTCTCAGCGTTTCAAGTTTTTCTAATGGAATGCTTTCTCCTTCTTTGCGTCCACAGCGTGGGCATATATCATTGATAATTCCAACGTAACCACAAATAGGATCATGATCCAATGGGTGGTTTATTGCACCATAACCAATGCCTTTTTGATGCATATGACGAATAATGGTTTCAAAGGCTTCTAAATTTTGGCTTACATCTCCATCCAATTCAATGTAGGTAATATGACCTCCGTTGGTTAATTCATGATAGGGAGCTTCTAGTTCAATTTTTTCGTAGCTTTTAATAGGATAGTAAACAGGGACATGAAAAGAATTAGTATAATAGTCTCTATCGGTTATTCCCGGGATATTTCCAAAAATTTTACGATCTATCGGTACAAAACGTCCACTAAGTCCTTCAGCTGGAGTAGCGATTAAAGAAAAATTTAATCCCGTTTCTTTGGCTTTATCGTCTGCACGTTTGCGCATATGCGCAACAATTGCTAAACCTAGTTGTTGAACTTCTTCACTTTCTGCATGGTGTAAACCTGTAAGAGCTTTAAGAGTTTCTGCCAAACCAATAAAGCCTAATGCCAAAGTTCCATGTTTAAGTACTTCACCAATCGTGTCGTCTTTGTTTAAAAATTGCGAATCAATCCATACACCTTCTCCCATTAAAAACGGAAAATTTTTGACTTTTTTACTACTTTGTATTTTTAATCTATGTAAAAGCTGATCGAAAACTAGGTTTATTTTTTCGTCGAGCAGCTGATAAAAAAATTGTATGTTCTTTTTCGCTTTTAATCCTAAACGTGGAAGATTAATAGATGTAAAACTAAGATTTCCTCTCCCACATATGGTTTGTCTTTGAGGATCGTGTGTATTTCCTAAAACCCTTGTACGACAGCCCATGTATGCAACTTCGGTTTGGTAATCATTTGCTTTATAAAACACGTGGTTATAAGGGGCGTCAATAAAGCTAAAATTTGGAAACAATCTTAACGCAGAGGTTTCTATACTGAGTTTAAATAAATCGTAATTAATATCTTCTAAATTAAAATTAATTCCAGATTTAACCTTAAAGATTTGGACCGGAAAAATTGGCGTTTCCCCATTCCCTAGTCCTGCTTTGGTTGCTAAAAGTAAATTACGAATAACAATGCGGCCCTCTTCGGATGTATCGGTTCCATAATTTATAGAGCTAAATGGCACTTGTGCGCCTGCGCGTGAATTCATTGTATTTAAATTGTGTATGAATGCTTCCATAGCTTGAAAGGTTCTTCGGTTAGTCGTTTTTAAAGCCTCTTTTTGTGCATAATGGTGTGCAGATAAAATTGAATCTTTATTTAAAGAAAGAAATCGAAAGTGTACAAGCTTTTTTTCAATTTTAGGGAGATTTTTAATAGTTATTTGATCGGCCAATAAATCCTTAAGTTCTTGTTCTAATTGGATAATATCATGATCTGTAAGATTTACTTTAATTTGAAGGTATCGGCTGAATAATTTTAAATATTCTTGTTTAAAAGTTTTTTTAACCCCTTCTGCCATAGCATGATCAAAATTAGGGACGCTCTGTCCACCATGCATTTCATTTTGATTTGCTTGTATGGCAATACAAGCAAGTGCAGAATAGCTTTCAATAGAATTGGGTTCGCGTAAATAGCCGTGTCCAGTTGAAAATCCATTTTTAAATAAAGAAATAAGATCTATTTGACAGCAGGTGGCTGTTAACATGTAAAAATCTTTATCGTGTATATGGATATCACCATCCAGGTGCGCTCTAGAAATTTCTTTGGGTAAAATATAATTATCGATAAAAAATTTTGCTCCTTCAGAGCCATATTTGAGCATAGTGCCCATGGCTGTATCGCCGTCAATATTCGCGTTTTCTCTTTTGATGTCTGAATCTTTGGCAGAAGCGTAAGTTAATTTATTGTAAATCTCCATTAAATAATCTTCAGAATTACGAATTTTACTGTGCTCTGAACGATACAATATGTAAGCTTTGGCTGTTTCTGCGTAATCGTAATGTATCAATATTTTTTCTACAACATCTTGTATTTCTTCGACATTACAAAGACAAAGTCGATCAATTTCAAGGCTAATTTTTTCAGTTAGAAAAAGGGTATCGGTTGGGGTCATTTTTTCATCTGTGGTTGTCTTATTTGCTTTAGTTATAGCATTAAGTATTTTAACAGAATCAAAAGAAACTTTTGTTCCATCCCTTTTAATAACGTGCTGCATGATAACCCTTAAAAAAAATTACAAAAAGTAGAATTCGGTTGAAATTTAGCCAAGCATTTTTAGGTTTTATATCTTTTTAATACTATATATAGTATTAAAAAGATAATCAATGCACAATTTGTGGTAATTTTAAGATTTATAAAAATGTTCTTTTTTTACCACAGCATTGTATAAAAGCTGTGATAAAAGTTCTTTAAAAGTGCTTCATAATTTATTTTTAATAATTTGTCATCTCCGATAATGAACTATATCGTTATGAACAAATTTAATTTTTTAATGTTTAAATAGTTAAAAAAGACATAAAATAAATTTGGTAAAATTTTAAGTTAAATGATTTGGACTTATGAAATATAAAATTTTTGTTACTAAACTTATATTTTGGGAAGATATCTTTTATTTCTTGTTTGGTTTTTAAATTTTTTGCACTTAGTTAAGTCTGATAACAATATTTTATTGTTTTAAAGACAGAAATTGATTGTTTTGATATTTAAATTATCTTAATTAAAATTCGCAAATATCAAAATTGTTTAAAAGGGTAAAATTCAATTAGTGTTGATCATTAACATATTGAAAAGGGGCTAATTTTTGAATGAAGAACATATCTGTTTATGTTTCCTATCACAACAAATGTGACTTAGTTAAAACTAATTGTTTCAAACCCATACAAGTGGGGGCAGCTCAATCCTCATTATGTTATCCTGGGCAATTAAATGATGCTGAGGGCGAAAAAAATATTTCGGCAAAAAATAAAAGTTTTTGTGAACTGACTGCTCAATATTGGGTATGGAAAAATGATAAGTCTAGTGAATATGTTGGATTTTATCATTATAGACGTCATCTTATTCTTAATCTTAAAAATAAGAAAAAAGAAAATATGTATGGAGTTGTTAATTACGACCATATTAATGAAAGCTATTTGGAAGAAATAGGTTATTCTGACGAAATTTTGCAAGATTTTGTTAGGTATGCAGATGTAATTGTCCCAGAATTGTGGGATGTACGACATGTTGGTTCACAAAATAATTTGGATCATTTTAAACGTGGTAAGTTCTTATTTGTTGAAGATTATTACAAATGTTTATTAATTCTAAAGCAAAAATACCCAGAATATAGTCAATCAATAGAGGTATATAACCAGTCCCCTTATGGCTATTATACCAATATTTTTATTATGAAAAGAGAAGTATTTGAGCATTATAGCCAATGGCTTTTTAATATTTTATTTGAGTTAGAAAAAGACTTAGATCTTAGCGAACGAAATGCTCAAGAATATCGAGTTTTTGGTTATTTATCAGAGTGGTTATTGGGCATTTATCTTAATAATTTAAGTGCAAAGGAAAACCTTCAAATTGTGCATTGCCAACGTTCTTTTGTAGAAAAGACCGACATAGGAAAATATAGCTTATTTAAATTACCAGATTCATTATTTGTGCTTAACAAAGCAACAGATATACCTCCAGTTATAAAAACAAATTTTTTGAAACAAGTACCTGTTGTTACTGCTTTTAATGAAAATTATGCTATAGCGGGAGCAGCACTTTTAAAATCTATCATAGAAAATAGTGATGTCAGTTGTTTTTACGATGTTTATATTATTGAAGGAGATTTGAGCGAGGAGACTAAATTTAAATTTAATTTAATAGTGAAAAAATATAAAAATTTTCGACTAACTATTATCGATGCAGAAGGATATTTTCAAGAAAAAGATTTGAATCTTCATGCGCATTTTTCAAAAGAAACGTACTATAGAATATTAATACCAAGTATGTTGCCTCAATATGACAAAGTCATTTATCTTGATGCTGATATGGTTGTTAATGAAGATATACAGATTTTATATGATACGGATATCGGTAATTGCTCAATAGCAGCTGTTAAAGATTATGTTATGAGAGGATTTATTAAATTCGGAACATATTGTCATTCTAAATGTGGATCTATGAAGGCCTATAAATATCTTAAAAATTATTTAAATATGAATAATCCAAAAGATTATGTGCAGGCAGGTGTACTGATTTTAAATACTAAAAAAATAATAAAATCAGGTATGGATAAGCTTATTGTTGAGGAAATGGGAAAAAAATTCTATTGGTTTTTAGATCAAGATCTTTTAAATAAGTTTTTTGAAGGAGACATTCATTTTCTTGACACGCGCTGGAATGTTTTGAATGGTAATGGTAACCTTGAAAGTTTTTTCAAAAAATTGCCTTTGCCAGTTATGGAAAATTATTTTGAGGCAAGAAAAAATCCTTGGATCATACACTTTGCTGGTGAAAAGAAACCTTGGATTTTACCGAGTGTTGAATTTGCCGATATATTTTTTTACTATTTAAGAAAGACGCCGTGGGGATCCATTAATTTCCCCTCAACGAGTAATTTTGGGGAAGAACAAGTTCACCATCAATTAAAAGTTTTTAATATAATTTTGAAAAAAATAGTAAATTATTTTTTGCCTGTGGGCAGTTACAAAAGAAAAATTTGTCTTAAAATTTATAATACTCTTAAAAAAATAAGATGAAAAAACTTGGTGTAAAATGCGTAGCCCTGATTGTCACGTACAATCGTTTAGAAAAACTTCAATTATGTCTTAAAGCTACTTGCGAAGTCAATTTTGAGGTAATTGTTGTAGTTAATAATGCTTCGACAGATGGATCAGCGGAATGGTTAGACACTTTTGCAGAGCCGCGTTTAATCGTTATACATTCTGAAAAAAATCTAGGAGGAGCCGGGGGGTTCAAATTCGGATCTGATTACATCGTCAATCATTTGCAGGTGGATTGGATATGCTTTTATGATGATGATGCTTATCCTCATTTAGATTTATTATCTCAATTTGAAATAATAGATAAAAGAAAAAGTAATATATTCTGTTCGAAAGTATTATTGCCAAATGGTAACATTTGTACAATGAACCTCCCTTACCGAAGACTTCCTCGAACTTTTTATGATACTATTCTTTACACTTTGTTTCCAAATTGGTATCTACCTGACTTGTCGCACGATAGTTATGTTGAAACCTTTTCTTTCGTAGGAACAATTATACATCAAAAAGTACTAAAACAATTTTGTGAAAAAATTTGTATTGATCTTTTTGTTTATTTTGATGATTTATTTTTTTCTTATTATTTATCGAATTTAGGACACAAGATTTCTTTCGAACCTTGCCTTGTTTTTACTCATGATACTTTAATTTCTGCAAACTTATTTAAAAGTCCAAAACTTTATTTTTTAGTTCGAAATCTATTATGGTCTCGTAAGATTTTTAGTCAATCTCCGCCTTTTAGTCGATCTGCTATTGGTCTCAGGCTATTGAGAATTTTTTTTTATTGCTTAATAAAGGGACGGTCGAGGAAATGTTTTCTGTTTTTCTTTAAAGGGGTTAGAGACGGTATAGCTTCTAAGGTAAAATCAATACATTAAGATTAATCAAAACAACAATAAAAAATTTGCTGCTAAATCGAAAATATATATATGTTTAGATTTTAAACGCTGTGTATGATAATATGATTATAGTAATGAAAAGATGAACTCATCTTAAATTGAAGATAAGTTTATACGTTAAAGCGTTTATAATTGCTAATTACCAAAAAATAGATTTAAGATGATCTTGTTTATTCAAAACTGCCTTCAACTTGAAAAGTGAAAGGATAGAATATGAATACAGACCCCATGAAACCAGTCGCCGATTGTGCTGAAGACAATGCTTATTTCCCGTCCTCTTATTCACTAAAAAAGTACACGTCTCCACAAACAGATTTTAAAAAAATACATCATTCTACACCTTATGTTGGTGGGAAATGGAAAGTGCTGGTGATTGCGACTCAAGAGCGTTACTTAATGATGAAAAATGGTAGGTTTTTTTCAACAGGGAACCATCCTGTAGAAATGCTGCTTCCTATGTTGCATTTAGATCAAGCAGGTTTTGATCTTGATATTGCCACCATATCAGGTGATCCCGTTAAATTCGAAATGTGGGCTTTTCCTAAAGAAGATGAAGCTGTAAAATCTATATTTGAAAAGTATAAAAAGAAAATAAAAAAACCAAAAAAATTGTCAGAGGTGATTGGGGAAGGTTTAAACGAACAAACACCTTATATAGCTGTGTTTATCCCAGGTGGACATGGGGTTTTAAACGGTGTACCTTTCAGTAAAGAAGTTGGAGACATACTGCGTTGGGCTTTAAAAAATGAACGTTTTGTTATCTCACTTTGTCATGGTCCAGCAGGCTTATTATCTACTACTGTTGGTCATTCCGAAAATGATTTTCCTTTTAAGGGCTATGAAATTTGCGTTTTTCCAGATTCTCTTGATACAGGGGCTAATCTCGATATTGGTTATATACCAGGGGAGATGCCTTGGCTTGTAGGGGAGCGTCTAAAACAATGTGGTGTAAATATTGTTAATAAAGACATGACAGGGCGTGTACATAAAGATAGACATCTGCTTACTGGTGATAGCCCATTAGCTTCAAATCAACTCGGAAAGCTAGCGGTCGAGACATTGTTAAAAGCTGTTTAAATGTATCAGTAGTTAAATGTAGATAAAAAATCGCTGATCTACATTTAATTACGTTTTATTACTGTACAAGCTTTTTTGTTGATTTTGCCTTAATGAAAGAAAAGGTTAAGTAGTCTCATATAAGAGCGCTTTGCTATAACTGATTATTGTCAAAATAAAAAAGTAATTTTTTTGAACCGGTATTATCGACCATTATTTAAGGGATTGAGAAACGCTGTCTATCATTGATGCTAAGACAAAGAAGCGTTAACAGTAAAATGGTACGCTACGGGAAATACGTTGACTTAATAAACTGTTGTAAGATGTAAAAATTGGTGTAAATTTACACCTTTTTACTAAGAAATTACACCATAAAACAAAGTTTGAACTTCTATATAATGGCTGAATTTAGGGAAAAATGTGGCGGATCCGACGAGATTCGAACTCACGACCTTCGCCTTCGGAGGGCGACGCTCTATCCAACTGAGCTACGGATCCATACAATTTGTTCATACCTTCTAACGTGGTAAATAGCTAGTTTTTTTTGTTCATGTTTTTTGCTTTGCTGCAAATACTTATACTTGTATAATGTATTAAGTTTTGTATTTATCTTTATATTTTTTTTCAACGTTTTAAGTTTTCTATTTGATAAAATAATTTGAAAGCTGTTTTGCTGTAAATTTATTAATTTGTCATATTGAAATCAGTAACTAATAAGAAAATAAACTAATTTTATTTTTTTACGCAGAAAAATAAATTCAAAATTATTACTTAATTTTTTAAAATTAATTATCTTTTTATTAAAAACAATATCGTAACGCATTGAATTCCTAAAGTATGAGGACTAATTTTGTAGTTAACTAGTAATACTTAACAATAAAAAATATATAATTTTTACTATGTTCGTATCGTATATAGACAATTTTGTTGATTGGCTGATCACCAAAACAAATTAAAATTTTTATGATGAAAATACTGTGTCTGATTCAGAACAAAATATTTTTAAACCATTAATTTATCAAACACGCTGGATAAAATTAATTATTAAAAGGGTTCTGAGTTTTTTCGAGGTCTTTTGATGATGTTCAAACGTTTGTGAAACGCTACGTCATTGTGTAGCAATGCAATGCTTTTTATAATATAGCCGCCTCAATAATTATTTATACAATAAGATTTCAGT
>NZ_CAWUGZ010000126.1:0-8673 GCF_963921845.1 Commensalibacter sp. Nvir
GCAGAGGGTCCACCCCCAGTGTTTTTTTTGTTTAATTATTAAAATTCGCTTGTTTTTTCTTTTTTAAAAAAGTTTTTAATCATTGCCTTTCAATTTATTTACTCTGTAAATCCTTGAAAAATTGAGTAACTTCTTAAGTACGAGAGTTCAATATGATCAAAAGAAAAAACGTGGATTATAAAGTAAGTTTTTATCCAAAAGTCATTCCTGCTAAACCTAAATTAAATGAACTCAAATCGGTTTCAGAATTTGAGCCCTCTGGCGATCAACCTGAAGCAATTAAAGCTTTGGTAAAAGGTATACAAGAAGGAGAACGAAATCAGGTTTTACTAGGCGTCACGGGTTCGGGTAAAACGTTTACAATGGCAAAAGTAATTGAAGCCGTTCAAAAGCCTACATTAATATTAGCACCTAATAAGACTTTAGCCGCTCAGCTATATGGTGAAATGAAAATGTTTTTTCCACATAATGCTGTAGAATATTTTGTAAGTTATTATGATTACTACCAGCCAGAAGCTTATATACCGCGTTCGGATACCTATATTGAAAAAGACAGTCAAATCAACGAGCAAATTGATCGTATGCGTCATGCGGCTACCCAAGCTTTGCTTGAGCGAAATGATGTTATTGTTGTAGGTTCTGTTTCTTGTATATATGGAATTGGGTCGCCTGAATTATACGCTAAAATGGTAGTCAACATTGAAGTTGGGGATCAAATTAATCGGGAGGATTTGTTAAAATCGTTTGTTGAACAACAATATCGACGGAATGATACGGCTTTTGAAAGAGGAACATTTAGGGTAAGAGGGGAAACGGTTGATATCTTTCCAGTTCAGAATGCAGATAGAGCTTGGCGTATTGTCTTATTTGGCGATGAAGTAGAAAATATTGAAGAGTTTGATCCATTAACGGGGGTTAAAACCAGTAGTTTAAGTAAAGTTACAGTATATGCAAATAGTCATTTTGTTACACCGCGACCTACGCTTCATCAAGCCATCAAAGCGATTAAGTCCGAGTTAAAAAACAGAATAGATCAATTCGTATCCGAGGGAAAATTATTGGAGGCTGAACGTTTACAACAAAGAACAACGTTTGACATTGAAATGATTGAGACCACTGGGTTGTGTAAGGGCATTGAAAATTATTCTCGTTATTTAACGGGCAGGCATCCAGGTGAACCCCCTCCGACGTTATTTGAATATTTACCTGAAGATGCTTTATTGATTGTTGACGAAAGCCATGTCAGTGTTCCGCAAATTGGTGGTATGGAAAGAGGGGATTACGCACGTAAGAAAACACTCTCAGATTTTGGTTTTCGTTTACCTTCTTGCATGGATAATCGTCCTTTGAATTTTGCTGAGTGGGATTGCTATCGACCTCAAACGATATTTGTAAGCGCAACACCTGGTCGATGGGAATTAGAACAAACAGATGGGGCGTTTGTCGAACAAGTTATTCGACCTACAGGATTAATTGACCCGGTTACCGAAGTTAAACCCGTTGAATTTCAAGTGGATGACTTGCTGGCAGAGTCTAAAAATACTGTACAAAATGGGGGACGTGTGCTCGTTACGACGTTGACGAAAAAAATGGCTGAAAAGTTGACAGAGTATTTGAGTGAGGCTGGGGTGAAAGTTAGATATCTGCACTCAGATATTGATACGTTAGAGCGTATTGAAATTATTAGGGATCTTCGATTAGGTGTTTTTGATGTTCTTATTGGTATTAATCTTTTAAGGGAAGGGCTGGATATTCCTGAATGCCAGCTTGTTGCTATCTTAGATGCCGATAAGGAGGGATTTTTGCGTTCAAAAACTTCCTTAATACAGACCATTGGCCGTGCAGCTCGTAATGTAGACGGTCGTGTTATACTTTATGCGGATAGGATGACAGAAAGTTTGCGTTATGCAATTGAGGAAACTGCACGACGAAGAGAGAAACAAACCCAGTGGAATAGACAACATCATATTACCCCGGTGTCGGTAAAGAAAAAAATTGGTGAGTTAATAGCTTCTGTTTATGAGCAAGATTATGTAACTATTTCACCCCTTGAAATGGAAAGTGACCGCGCTTTTGTCGGTAAGGATTTACGCCAAACCATCAATGAGCTTGAAAAAAGAATGCATGCAGCTGCTGGGAATCTTGAGTTTGAAGAAGCAGCTCAATTAAGAGATAAGATTAAAAGACTAGAAGACTCTGAACTAGGGCTGAACGAGGGAATGCAATCGTTATTCTCTTCCCAACCTCATGCTAAAACAAATACTAAATTAAATCCTAAACCTTATGGACCAGGAGGAGGGGGCTATAAATTTTCAGCAAGAAAAGCTAAAAAGAGTTCAAATCAACAATATTAGGTAGGATTATGTTAGAAATCAAAGAAGGTGACAATCGCTTAGGGATATATCCCAAATTAGGTGGTTCAATCGCTTTTTGGCTAAGGCGGAACGTCCCCATATTTTACCCAATTGTTAATTCGCATCTGACAATGCAATCGAATCAAATTATAGCTGCCTACCCTTTACTTCCTTATTCCAATCGAATTGCGGGGGGGCAATTCGATTTTGCAAACCATCATTATCAATTATTGAGTAATGCATCGAATGGAAGAGATGCTATACATGGCAATGCGTGGCAAAAGGAATGGAGCCTAGAAATGTTAGCAAAAAATAGTGTTACTTTGAGTCTTCATCATCAACCTGTGGACGAACTGGCTAAAGAGTGGCCCTTTTCTTATTACGCCCAAGTTAATTATACGCTTAGTCGAGAAGGACTAATGGTTTCTCTTTACTTTAAAAATACAGATCATGATAATCAGCCTGTTGGACTGGGATTTCACCCTTATTTTCCTTGTAGAAATAAGGTTGAATTAGGTTTTGCTGCCCAGTCTGTTTGGAATAATGATGAAAATGGTTTGCCTCAGGGACGTATGTCAATAAAAGGGCGCTGGGATTTTGCTAAAATGAAAGAACTACAAAACAGTGAATCTTTGGATAATTGTTATGCAGGATGGAATCAAATTGCTTTTATGCGGTGGCTTTATTCAGATATTTATTTAACTATGACTGCAAGCTCTATCTTTCAACATTTAGTTTTATTTACTCCACAGAATCAATCCTATTTTACCTTGGAACCTGCGACCAACATGAATAACGCTATTAATATGAGTGAAATTTCAGATCGAGGTTTGACTATTTTACGACCAGGTGAGAGTGTTGAAGGTAAAATAAATTATGTATTCACTGGGTTTTAAAAAATAAATATGGCTGATTTTTCGACACTTTCTTCCCCACTTTATATTACCCCTCAAGGATATGCTCGTTTGAAAGAAGAATTAAACAATCTTCTACGTATAGAAAGGCCAAAAATCGTTGAAATTGTTTCATGGGCGGCCGGCAATGGGGATCGTTCTGAAAATGGTGATTATCTTTATGGGAAAAAAAGGTTAAGAGAAATTGATAGACGCATACGCTTTTTATCAAAGCGTCTTGAAAACGCCATTGTTGTAAGTCCAAAGGATCAGAAAAATCATGAAAAAATTTATTTCGGCGCAACCGTTACATATTGTACCGAAGATGAGGAAAAACGCGTCGTAACACTAGTCGGAGTGGATGAAGCATTGACTGAATTGGGTCAAGTCAGTTTATTATCCCCTATAGCACGAGCTTTGATGCACGCTTGTGTGGGTGACGAAGTGAGGTTTTCTACGCATACTGGTGAAAAACTCATTGAAATTCTACAAATACAATATGATGAGAAATAGAAAAGTGGATAAATAATACAATGCTAAAAATTGCAGTACAAATGGATCCTTTGGAAACCATTGACATTGATAGTGATTCAACCTTTTGTTTAATGGTGGAAGCTCAAGCTAGGGGGTATTCTTTATTTGTGTATTCGGTAAACACTCTTTCTCTTAGAAGTTTTGGTTGCAGTAAAGAGGTTTGTTGCCGTGGCCATTTTGTACGTGTACAAAAAGTAAGACACCATCATGTGGAATTTTTAGAAG
Organism: Commensalibacter sp. Nvir; assembly: GCF_963921845.1. Lineage (NCBI taxonomy): Bacteria > Pseudomonadati > Pseudomonadota > Alphaproteobacteria > Acetobacterales > Acetobacteraceae > Commensalibacter > Commensalibacter sp. Nvir. Next base: position 4,007 of record NZ_CAWUGZ010000126.1, read on the forward strand.
AAAAAATTGTTAATCTTAAAGATTTTGATGTTCTTTTAATGCGTCAAGATCCACCCTTCGATATGGGTTACATTACTGCAACATATATATTAGAGTCAATTCACGGCGTTGGGAAAGATAAGGTCTTTGTTGTAAACAATCCAAAATCTGTTCGCAATGCGCCAGAAAAAATATTTGCTACGTTATGGCCAGAGATTATGCCACCTACGTTAATTACTAGAGATATGCTAGCTATAAAAGAATTTCGCAAAGAGTACAAAGATATTGTTATTAAACCTTTATACGGGAATGGAGGAATTGGTGTTTTTCGCATAAAATACGATGACGAGAACTTTAATGCTTTGCTAGAGCTCCAATTTTTGAATTCCACAGAACCTTTAATGATACAACGATATGAACCCTCAGTTCGACAAGGGGACAAGCGGGTAATCCTTGTTAAGGGAGAGCCTATTGGCGCAATTAATCGCGTACCACAAAAAGGAGAAGTACGCTCAAATCTTCATGTTGGTGGCCTAGCACAAAAAACAAGCCTTACCTCTCGTGATAAAGAAATTTGTAAACTTATTGGTCCAACCTTGAAAAAAGAAGGATTATTATTTGTAGGCATAGACATTTTGGGTGAATTCTTGACAGAAATTAACGTCACGTCTCCTACTGGATTACCGAAATTAGATCGTTTCGATCAAATAAATTCTGCTGCAATAGTGTGGGATGCTATTCAAGAGTGTCTTGATTTTTCCTAGATATAAGCTCTTGCGAGGAAGAATCTTGAATTGATATTGATTTTTCAATGTTAGTATCAACAGCTACGGGGGGGGTAGGAGGCATTGGATCGTCACGACCAAATTTATTATCAATCCATGCAATGACTTTATCTTTTTCATAAAGCGCAAACGTCATCACCCAAAGTATGATGCAGAATATACCTAAAAACCAATTTAAAAAAGTGACCCACATCGCAGGTGCTAGTCCTTGAATTTTGTTTGTTTACTTAATCACTCGATAGTGTATATAATATTTGCTGCAAAAACAATGTATTTGGTTCATATTGTCAGTTAATGTTTCTTACTCATTCTCATTTATGAAAAAACAAACTAGCTTTTTCATAAATTTTAGTTAATAAGATTGAGTGTAATTTTGTTTAAAAATTTATTTCAGGAGCGATAATGTGTCTTTTTCACCTCATACTGCGTTAAGTGCGGATGCTGTTAAGGTTGCTTATCGTCGATGGGCTGCGGTCTACGATATGGTTTTTGGTAAAGTGTCCGCTTACAGCAGACGTTGTGCCGTTGCAGAGGTTAATCAGCTTCCTGGACAAAAGGTACTTGAGGTGGGAGTAGGAACAGGGTTAGCACTTCCTTCGTACAACAAAGAAAAATTAATTACAGGTATTGATCTTTCAACAGACATGTTAAAGAGAGCAAGACAAAGAGTAAAATGTCAAAAGCTTACAAATATTGAGCGGCTTGAAGAAATGGATGCAGAAGCAACCACTTTCGAAGATAGCTATTTTGATATTGCCGTGGGAATGTTTGTTGCCTCTGTTGTCCCGCATCCCCAGCGTCTCTTTAAAGAATTAAAACGTATAGTGAAACCAGGCGGGCATATTTTATTCGTAAACCATTTTCTTGCTGAAAAAGGGTTGCGTTATCAAATTGAAAAATTGATGGCTCCTGCGTCTAAGGCGCTTGGGTGGCACCCCGATTTTTCAATTGAAGCTTTATTGCCTGCTGAAGAACTTAAAAAAGCAAATGTTCAATCTTTGCGTCCTTTCGGAATTTTTACTTTGATCGTTCTTTCGCGTTAATTTTTAAAAATATTATATTTATTATTTAAATTTCGAATTATAATCACCCCTTAAGTATTTACTTAACGTTAGAACGGTGTAATGAGTTGTCATTATCGGCTTGGAATGGGTGCATTATTACTTGCGGTGCTTGCAGGAACCAGTGGTAGTTTAGCGATTCTTCTGTATAAGTTGACAGAGTTAATACCAGCGTTGCATTTATTGCTATACCCAAATCATTTGCAGGAGTTATCCCAAGTTCATGCAAGAATGATGATATTTTATTGTTTGCAACCTGCATTGATTGTGGGTTTTGGAAACTGGTTTATTCCCGCACTTATATCGTCCAACCGGATGCTGTTTCCCACAGTGAACACCTTTGCTTTTTTGTTATTAAGCATTGGTTTTATATTTAATTTCACGACGTTTTTTGATCAAGATCCTTCCCTTGTTATCACAAGTTTGCTGCTATGGTCTGCGGGAAATTTATTATTTTCTATTGTTGTATTGATAACAATCATTAATGGAAGAGCTAGGGGTGTAGCTTATAGCTCTTTATCTTTTTTTGTATGGGGTCAAGTCATATCTGCTTTTATAAGTTTAATGATAATTCCTATTTTTTTAGCCGTTTTAACACATTTGTATATGAGTCCTATTTTAATATCCTCAGCTCGGTTAGCCTTGGTAATTAATCAATTTATCTATCCTTGTATGATTATACTTATGGTGCCTGCATTAAGCATTGTATTTAATATTTTATCAACGCTAAGTTCCAAACCCGTAAGATTTAAGGGTTGGGTTGTTGGATTGCTTGGTTTTGTTATTATTAATGTTGTGGTGTGTTGGCAAAAAAAAATATTTTTAGAGCATTTTGCTCAATTCCATCAGCATACGCGTGTTGGTACATTATCTGCTGATTTGCTCTATATTTTGTTTTTTCTCTTGCAATTTTATTTGCTTTTTAAATTTGTATGCGGACGTTTACGTTTTTTTACCCCTGTCCTATGGTGTATTGGGTTTATGGTCTTTATGGTTATAGGTTGGTTATACCAAGGCGTCACGTTTAGTCTAGAACAAATCCATTCTTGCTTATCTTACGCGCTTCTCATGTCAGTTTTTGCAGGATTTTATTTTTGGATGGGAAAAATTATAGGTCGAATGTATTCCGAAAATTTAGGGAAATGCCATTTTTTCATTACTTTTATAGGAAGTTTATTTCTTTCAAATTTAATTTCCCTCGGAAAAATTTCAATTATGATTGGGGTAGTTTTTATGTGTGCCTCTTTACTTGCATTTATTCTAGTTATCCTAAATGCCTTAAGGAACAATATTCATTTACCTAATAACTATTGGGGTAGGGGGGCAATTACCCCAGAATGGAATTTGTCGTCTCCTTTATCTCTTAATAAAGAAATAAAGTTGTAATGTCTGAATTTCCCATTGAAGTTCCATTAAAAAATAGAAAAATGCGCTATAATTCGTTGATTGTAGGCAGTGAGGTTAAAGACTGGGTTGCTTTATTGAAGCCTAGAGTGATTAGCTTAGTAGTCTTTACCAGTATTGCCGGAATAATTTGTGCTCCGGGTTCAATCCATCCAGCACTAGCATTTATTAGTATTTTATGTGTTTGTTTAGCATCAGGGGGTGCTGGAGCGATCAATATGTGGTACGATCGTGACATCGACAGGATTATGCTTAGAACGTCAACTCGACCATTACCCGCGGATAGAATACGTCCTTTAGATGCATTGATTTATGGGGTGTGCATCTGTATTCTTTCGGTGATGCTTATTTTTTTAGCAACCAATGGGTTAACCGCTTTTATTTTAGCTTTTTCTATTTTTTTTTATACTACGATTTATACGGTGTGGTTAAAGCGAACAACCACGCAAAACATCGTTATTGGAGGGGCAGCAGGTGCATTCCCACCTATCATTGGTTGGACCTCTGTTACGGGTCATATAAGTCTTTTTCCAATTATTTTATTTTTGATTATCTTTTTATGGACACCCCCACATTTTTGGTCTCTGTCCTTATACGCTTGTAAAGATTACGGACGTGCAGGTATTCCTATGCTTCCCGTTGTTAAAGGAGAAAAATTTACACGTTGGAATATTTTCGTATACGTGTTTATATTAGCAATGGTTTCTTTATTGCCTGTTTATTTTGGTTACACGTCGTATTTATACGCAATCGTAGTTATAGTGCTTAACGTAGGATTTTTATATAGGGCAATATGTATTTTAACCGAAGAACAAACTGTTAAAGGAATAAGTTTAAACCAAAACAAAGCTGCAAGAAATTCTTTTCATTATTCTTTAATTTATTTGTTTGTCTTGTTTTTAACGCTGATGATTGATCATAAGATTTAATGTTTATGCAAGAATTTAGCAAAAAAAATCAGCATAGAAATTTAACGCACCATGAAAAAAAAGAGTTTTTGAGAAGACAACATCAAAGAAGCTTTATATTATTTGTAGTTTTTTTAGGGTTGGCGGTTGTGTTTTATATTTTGGCTTTTGTTAATTTATAAACAGGAAATTAAAATAAATTATAAAATTATTGGTTTTTTAGTTAATTTAATAAAATTATTAGTGTTGGTTTTAGTCGGGTTTAACCATATAACGTTATTTGACAAAGTAAGAAATTGTTAAGTGTTAATTAAAATTATTGTAACCCTGTCATAAATACGTATGTATAACTTTATACTAAATGAATAATTTTTTGCAAAATATTGTGAGATAAATAAAATTAAATTTATAATTGTATTGTTTGCCTCAGGTTTATTTTAGGAATGCTAGCATATTTTAATGCGAGGTTGTTGGGCTTTACTAAAATTACTTAGCTATTACATTATGTTTTATTGCAGACTCTCATAAAT
>NZ_CAWUGZ010000127.1:0-4995 GCF_963921845.1 Commensalibacter sp. Nvir
TTTTTATTCTTTAAAAGATCACAGTGATTAATTTTGGATTTTAGCGAAACAAGAGAGACCTTGTGAAACAACCGTAGAGTAGCAATATCTTTTTCTAAAAGATTTAGATTTTTTTTTATCTCATTTTTAGGTGCCATTAAAAGTGCTGGAAAAGAACCGAATCTAGACAATAAACTCGATAGATCGGCTGTAAGTGCTAGCTCAAAATTTAACCATTTCGTTAAATCTGATAGCAAATCCACATCTGAACCACTAGTACTATCAGAGGATATAGTTGTTGTATTGGGTTTTATATTAATTAAATTACCATTATTATCCTTTAACTTAACCAAATATATTTAAACCCTTCATCATTTTAACATTTATGTTACTTACACCTATAATAACATTGATTACAAAATGTTCAAACTCAGTAGGAGCAGTTTCTTGGCAAAAGACAAACAAACAAAAGCAGCAAATCAACAATGGGGAGGACGTTTCAAAATCGGTCCTTCCAAAATAATGGAACACATCAATGTTTCAATTGATTTCGATAAAAAGCTTTGGATGCAAGATATTAAAGGATCTTTAGCCCATGCTGCAATGCTTGCGGATACTAAAATTATTTCACAGAAAGATTCTGAACTTATCCACCAAGGATTAAAGCAAATTGAAACTGAAATTGAGTCCAATCAATTTGAATTTAGACGCGATCTTGAAGATATTCATATGAACATTGAATATCATCTATCGGAACGTATTGGTGAGGCAGGAAAAAGATTACATACAGCACGATCAAGAAATGATCAAGTCGCCACTGATTTTAGATTATGGGTAAGAGATAATATTGATTTAACGCTTGCATCAATTGAAAGTTTAATGCTCGCATTAGCGGAAAGAGCTAAAGAATATTATAATACGCCTATGCCCGGATTCACACATTTACAATCTGCTCAACCGATTACGTTTGGACATCATCTCTTAGCCTATGTCGAAATGTTGTCAAGAGACCGCACCCGTTTAAAAGATGCAAGAAAACGATTGAATGAATGTCCCCTTGGAGCAGCCGCTCTGGCAGGAACTTCTTTTCCTATTGATCGCCATATGACAAGCAAAATCCTTAAATTTGATCGTCCTATGAATAATTCATTAGACGCGGTTTCCGATAGAGATTTTGCTTTGGAATATTTATCCAATCTTTCAATTTTATCCATGCATCTCTCACGTTTATCAGAAGAAATTGTTCTTTGGTGCTCTTCTCCATTTTCTTTTATAAAATTATCGGATTCGTTTACCACAGGCTCCTCAATCATGCCTCAAAAAAGAAACCCTGATGCAGCCGAACTGGTACGCGCAAAAACAGGTCGAATAAACGGAGCCTATATGAGTTTGTTGACCGTGATGAAAGGATTACCCCTGGCCTATGCAAAAGACATGCAAGAAGATAAAGAACAAGTTTTTTCTGCATCGGAAACAATTTTACTTTGTCTAAATGCTTCAGAGGGTATGATTAAAGATCTTAAAGCTCAAAAAACAACAATGCAATATTGGGCAGGCTCTGGCTATTCAACCGCAACCGATCTTGCAGACTGGCTTGTACAAAATTTAAAAATCCCTTTTCGTTCCGCTCACCACATAACAGGGAAATTAGTAAGTTTAGCAGAAAGCAAAGGAAAGCCCCTGGATCAACTTTCTTTAAAAGAAATGCAACGGGTTGAACCCAAGATTAATGAAACTATTTTTAACGTTCTCAGTGTCGAAGCCTCAATAGCTTCCAAAAAAAGTTTGGGTGGAACTTGCCCTAATAATGTTCTAGGCCAAGCGAAATCATGGATAAAAAAATTAAAGAAAAAACAATGAATCGTTTTATATCATTCGGACTGCTTTTAAGCTTTACAATGACATTAGGGTTGACTCTTGTTGGGTGTGGCCGTAAAGCATCTCCCAAACCCGTTGGGCCTCCCAGCAAAGTTACATATCCACGAAGTTACCCCCCTGCAGATTAATTTTCTATATGCTTAAAACTCGCTATAAAAGTTAATTTAAAAAGTGATCCATGCGGTCTATTACGCACAACTTATTGCATAAGTTGAAGTATAGGGTTTGCTATTCCCCCTTTACCAGCAGTAAAGGCTGCAATTTGCATACCGATTATACTCCATTCTTTATTCTTGTCTTTTACGAATAAAGGTGAACCGCTACTACCAAATGTAGCTTCACAATTATGCTCTATAACTTTTTGATGAGTATTGACTTGAATTATATTTGTAATATTGCAATGAGGATCGACCTGAAAAACTTCTTTTTTATCTTGTTCATATCCTCCTAGCCACAAAGCTGCGTGTGATAACGATGAAATGGATTGTAAAGGAACTATATCCTTAGAATTTATAGTAGCTTTATCAACAACCAAATAAGCTCTGTCCTTAACGATATTATTCAGTGGCACATTAATTTTCGATTGACCCACATACTCTTTGTTTATAACAATTTGTTTTATTTTGATGTCTTTTATGTAGTATCCTTTTTGATAGCCCCACAAAAAATGTACCGAACGGGTAGGAACTAAACGATTTGTTTTCTTTATCCAAAGGCAATGTGCTGCTGTCATAATTAATCGTGGAGCAATAAAAAAACCCGTACATTTTTGTCCGAGTTCGGTTTGAACCCTACCTATAATGCACCAAGGTTTTTCTTTTAAATTCACCCACATCCTATGCTCATTATTAGGGTCCAGCCCTGGTAAAGAAACATCATGAGAGAAGGCAAAAGCTACCCTTTGAATAAAAAAAGGGGAATCTAAAAACCCCAAAAGCATCAATACATAAATTAAAAAAATCCTAGTAACTTTAATTGTATTCATACTAGCCATTTTCTAAAAAAACATTTAAGAATGATTTATAATATTGCAAATCTAACATACTTTCTCTAGGGTTTCCTATGTCCTGGCCAAAACATTGCACTAATTTTGATCCACACGATCTTCTTAAATCCCATCCAGATTTCCTCTTAGATACTGCAAATGGATTATTATTTGGTTCGTACCCTCTAAAAAATATCATTACTACCTATGGAAGCCCTACTTGGGTGATGCATGCAGACATTATAAAGTCACGATATCAAAAACTTACACAAGCATTTCAATCGCAAAACCTAGACGTTTCCGTCCATTATGCTGTAAAGGCAAATAGCCATCTCGCTATCATAAAACTTTTGGCAAAACAGGGGGCCGGCGTTGATATTGTTAGCGGCGGGGAACTTTTACGTGCTTTGAAAGCAGGCGTGCCCAACAAAAAAATTTGTTTTTCTGGAGTAGGAAAAACCCACGAAGAACTTCGTTTAGCTCTTAAGCACGATATTGGTCAAATCAATGTAGAAAGCAAAGAAGAGCTTTACACAATCTCTAAACTTGCGCAAGAACTTCATAAAATTCCCTCCTTGTGTCTACGTATAAATCCAAATATTGATGCCAAAACACACCATAAAATAACCACGGGATTGGCTAAAAATAAATTTGGTATCGATTACCGCGATGCACTTGATCTGTATCGTGAAGGAAGTCGCCTTACTTCACTTAAACTCATCGGCTTTGATGTTCATATTGGTAGTCAAATCGTATCTATTGAACCTTACCGTCTTATGCTTGAACGAATGGCCGAACTAATATTAAAAGCCAAATCTTGCGGTTTTAACGTAACGCATTTGGACTGTGGTGGAGGGTTCGGCATTAATTACAACGATGAAAAAGAGTTTGATCCCATAGAAATTGCAACTTTGTTCAAGCAAATCATTGAACCTTTAGAGGTGAAAATAAGTATTGAGCCTGGAAGGTGGCTTGTAGGTCCAGCAGGCGTGCTTGTCAGCAAAGTAATTTTAAAAAAAGACAAAGGGCCAAATCAACCCCCTTTTGTGATTATTGATGCAGGTATGAACGATTTAATTAGACCAGCTATATATAACTCTTGGCACACCATAGTGCCGATAGAAAAATCAATTTACCAAAGAAACAAACAATTACAGCACATAGATGGGCCGATTTGCGAATCGAGCGATATTTTTGCACGAAATAGAATATTACCAGAATTGCATCCTAATGATACGCTTGCAATCTTAGACTCTGGTGCTTACGGCAGTGTTATGAGTTCAACCTATAATGCGAGGCCACTAGCCGCCCAAGTCATGATTATTGGTGATAAATCCATCCTTATACAACCTCGACAATTGTATAATGATTTATGGAAAGATGAAATCGTTCCAAATGAATTCTATTGAAAACTTCAAATTTCATTTTCCAAAACTTGAAAATTAATATTTTATATAAAATAAAAACGTAGTTTTAAAAAAATAAGGAGAACTCGCCATCAATTAAAAAAACGAAAAAATAATTTACACCATTATTTCATTAAATAATAAAATATGTGAATTGATAGAAGTTTAAAAATTTTTCTTTTCTGATTGAATGCTAGCTTTGTTTCATAAGCAATTTATGAGTGATTAACAAACCCTAAAGTCATAAATATAATCCGCTTTATTTATCAGTAGTCCCTGACTTTTTTCGAAAATAAGATCAATAAAAAGTTTGTTCCAACTTCAGAGTTTACGTTAACAATAGGCCTAATTACATTCCCAATAATAAGTTAAGAAAACTCTTTCCCTACCCTTCATCAATCAACTCGAAAAGATATTACTTGATACAATACGAGAATACATCAACACTCAAACTGTTTTGAACATTTCAAGCCTTATTTTTTTAATACTGTCATTTGCTCAAATGATAAACAACAATAAATGTCTTTGTTAAGCCCAAACCTTCAAAACAGAATATTTATTGAAATTCACTATATCTTGATACTAAGATGTCATTCATTAACAAAAAGATTTTTTCTAATTGATTTCTATTCAATTGCATAAAATATATTACAATACGATTACAAAAAAAAAATTTAAAACATAAAAAAATGTAATATTTGATTATTTATATAGAGAAAGATGAATATAAAATACTATATTTAATTG